>JAGDBH010000050.1 GCA_017959135.1 Succinivibrio sp.
CATTGTAATTCTGATAAAGCTGCTCATCTGTAAACTGGGAGATCATGTCCTCTGTAATGTAGACGCCGGAGTCAAAAACTGATTCTCCCTTGATCTTGTTGCCCTTTTCATCTACAGCAGGCATTCCGATCAGATTTGAAGTATTTCTCGGGTCATTCAGGTCAAAGAAAGGATAGCTTGCCATGGCGAGAACTTCACCGGTGTTGACATTCATCATGATGCAGCCCACATTGTTGGCACCGTTACCCTGTCTTACATTATTCTTGTAGGTATCGTTAAATTCAGTCAGATATTTCTCAACTATATTCTGAAGATTTCCGTCGATGGTAGTTACGATGTTGTCTCCGTCTGTTGCAGGGATTGTAGTTCTCTCAAGCTTGGAGTCATCGTCAAGATATCCGTATTCTCTTCCTGTGGTACCGCTTAAAGTATCGTTGTAATACTCCTCAAGCCCGTACATACCGTTGTTGTCGCTGGAAGTAAAACCGATGATGTCACAGGCAAGGGATCCGTTCGGATATTTTCTGATATAACCGGACTCAAACCAAACGCCCTGAATATCCTCATTATAGGTTTCAGAACCAGGGGTTATCATTTCCTGAAAAGCACTTATCTGATTGTAGGAAAGTTTTTTTGCCAGAATGTAATACTGAGATGTCGGATGTTCACTAAGATAAGTTCTGATTGCAGATGCGTCCAGATCAAAATTTGTAACAAGAGCTTTTATAGTAGGTTCAAGATATTTCTCATTTCTGAGAAGAAGTTTTGCATCAAGGATTACGTTGTAAACCTTCTCGCTGTATGCAAGGATTGTTCCGTTCGCATCCAGAATCTCTCCTCTTCTGAAGGGAAGCGTTGTGGAGTCGTATTCCTGTTGCGACAATACCTGTTTTTCATATTCCTCGCCGTTGTTCTTGGTGATAAGGATGAGCCTTACCCCAAGCCCAACGAAAGCCATTAGTACCAGTATAAAAAGTACTAACAGCTTTTTTTTCATTTCTAACGTAAACTTTCGTCTATTTTGAATTCTCTGTTTCATTTAAACTACATCACTTTCCATCGCTAGTAGGAATAGGCGCAATCTGACGGACATAGTCATTGCCGCCGCCATCAGAGTATGTGACGATCTGTCCCTCTGTGGCATAAGTCATACCGTATTCCTGAATGGCAATTCTCTTAACCTCATCTAAATCCACATTACCATTCGCTCTATTATACGCCTCATCATTCTCCTGTTTCAATGTGTTAAGTTGACTTTGTAGTGTAGCTATATTTTTTACGCTTCCTGTAATCTGTGACTGAAGCGAAATATACCATGTAAGTGTAAGAGCCATGAGCACAACAGCAGTGGATAAAAACAGAAGATATCCAAGGCTCATATGATGTCTCTTTTTACTGACAGAAGGCTCCTGAACATGGTATGGCGCACGTCTTCGAGCCGGCTCATTTACTTTTCTTACTGTATTTCCATGTATATATCTCTCTGCCATGTTCTTATTACCTCCTTTTCCCCAGAATTAAGCCTTTTCGAAAACCCTGAGCTTGGCGCTCTGAGATCTTTTATTCTCCGCAAGTTCCTCCTCACTTGGAAGAATCGGCTTTCTTGTTATTACTTTTCCCTTAGATACCTTGCCACATACACAAACCGGAAATTCCGGAGGACAGGTAC
>JAGDBH010000051.1 GCA_017959135.1 Succinivibrio sp.
GTAGCAAATTCAAAAATACATGAAAATAATCCAATGAACAATAATTATTTAATGCATTAAAAAATAACTTTTCAACATATATCTTCACTAGTATTTCATTACAGTTATTAACAATTATCTAAAATCCTAGATTTGCTACACGCGTGTAGCAAATCTTTATATGCAACTAAAAGGTGGGATTATTTTTTTGGCAGACTGTTCTGAGTATAAATACTGATATTAAGAGTCCTTAAATCCTCTCCCAGTTTCAGCAGAAGATTATTCAAGTCCTCATTCTCAGCAATCTCTTTCTTGGCATTCTCGATTTCTCTTACAAACCACATTCTTGCAAGCTCTTCAGGACATCCCTGAGGAATTCCCTTATAAGATTCGAATTCAATTTCCACAGGATGATTCAGGACAAAAGAGAATCTGGTTCTGAGATTATGATGGAAATCAGGAGCACTGGTCATAAGCTCAAAATCGGTTGAAATCTGAAGCTTCCATTTATACTCGTTATTAGGATCGATAATACGTTTTGAATAGCACAATGCAGAGAATACAGGACCGTCATTGTAGCCTGATTTTAAAATTGTCTGGAACCAAGGATCGGTCTGTTCAACCTTGTAATAAAAATCCTTTGGCTCAAGCTTTCGACCTAAACGTCTGTTTTCAAACTGACGCTCAGCCTCAATCAGTTTTAATGTTGATTCACGGACAATCTTAGGGTTGCCGTCAATAAGATTATTCTCTGCCTCAGGCTCTTTAACATTATCTACAGCTTTGAGATCACTAACTTTAACAGCTTCAATACGAGAGTCTTCTTCAGCCTCGTCTTCATCTGCAACCGGAGTAAATGAAGCATCTGCCGGTATAGTGGATACTGTGTTATCAGAGTATTCTGAAAGCGCTAAAGAATCTGATAAAGCTTCAGTATTATCTGAAACATCTGATGAGTAAGCTCCTGTCTGAACAGGCAGTCCATTTTCAGATGCTGCATTAACATTCTGTCCATAGATTCCACTTAATGATGAATCCAGAGCCTGCTGCAGTGCAGGAGGTAAGGCTTCAGGTAAATTAGAGTTTTCTGATGACTGATTATTAGCTGCAGACTCTGAAGTGCCCTTCTCAACCTCAGATAATACCGTGTCTAATGATTCTAATTTTTCAGGAATGATCTCTGTAACTTCTTTGTTATTTCCTTCAAAGAAACCTGCAACATAGGTAACAGCAGTTCCTTTCTTATTATCTGAAGCTATCGTCTCATCAGATTTTGCAGAAGGTAAAACTGTTTTATCATTTTCATCATTTCCATCCGAAGACTGAAGATCCTTATCTGTATCATCATCTATATTCTGAATGTAATGAGCATCCTCATTCTCTAAAAGCTCATGCTTCTCCTGAGCAGGAGTTTCAGGATTGATGACAGACTCAATGTTAATTGAAGAATCTCTCAGACTCTGATTAAGTCTCTGTGCATCCTCTTTTAACTGATTCTCCAGTTCCTTATCCTGTTCAAGCTGAGCTAAAGCTTCTTTCTGAGCCTGAGCGAAGGCCTCATCAATACTTATCTCCTCTGTTTGAGGTGTAAGTTCAAATGGAACCTCTTCAGGAGGTGTTACCGTATTATCAGAAGACCCAGCTGAGACAATATTTCCTGCCTCATCAAATGAAGGAAGCTTGGATAGAGCTGATTTAAGATCAGATGATGAACTCTTTGTAGAAGTCAGATCTGCAACAATTGAGGAAATGCCTTCTATACTTCTTGAAACATTGCTTACTGCAGTCTGATTATCGCCATCTGATGTAAGCTTGCTTACAGAATCTTTTAGTTCATTAAGATACTTTTCAACATCTAAAACTATATCCAGCTTACTGTCGATAACACTCTGAGCATTCTTAAACTTCTGATTAAATAAATCAGAGGTGCTTAGATTTTCCTTTTCAGGGACAATCTCTGAAGTTGGGACAGTAGGATTAAATATCTCATCAAGTTTCTTTGAGTACTGAGAATTATCTGTCTTTAAAGTTGTTACAGTACGTTTCTGCTGTTCTTCAAGTGCACTGATAAGTAAAGACAGTTCACTTGAATTGTTATGAGATACATTCTTAATCTCAGAACCATCCATTGGAGAGTTAAAGACTGGACCGTTGTTCTTTGGAAGATCAAACGGATCAGAAACTATCTCACCTGAAGCAGGAGCTTCATTTCCTGCAGGAGAATCGGCAACAGCTGATTCTGAAGATAAAGCTGGCTCCTCAGGGAATAAATCAGCCTGAGAATCAGAGGATGCATCTTCTATTGAAGATACCGGTGTTGAAGATACTTCATCCTTTATAGCATTATCAGAAGGAATTCCTTCTGATAAAGGAGTTTCTGGTACTTCTGATGACGAAGATTGCTCTTGAACATTTGATAAGTCATCTGCTGCTATAGATTTAGAAACAGCTTTTGCAGACAGTAACTCTGCTGCCTCTTTAGATAATGAAAGATAATCGGCTGAAAGGAGTGATTCTGAAGTTAAA
>JAGDBH010000007.1 GCA_017959135.1 Succinivibrio sp.
AGATATCAGGACTCTTCTTTTTAACCCAAAGAAGCCTTGGCAGGGCATCTAGGGCAAACGACTGTCCTGTAATGTGGTCGAGCTTGAGCTCAAGTGAAGGATCGCCTTTTGACAGGGCAACAACCTCATCTGTTGAGCGCGCATCGACGTTGGCGCAGGCCCAGATTTCATTGAGGTTCTCGTCATATAGAACGATGCCTTCTCTCATGCATGTAGTTGAGACTGCAATAATTTCCTTACTGGAAATATTGGCTTTGCTTATTGCTTCCTTTATACAGTCACAGGCAAGTTTCCAGTTGAAGTTCCAGTCAAAATCCATACTGCCAGGATATCTTGGATCCTCTTTATGAAACCATTCTCTCTGTCCTTCGCTTATCTGTTCTCCCTGTAAGTTGAAAAGGACAGCTCTAACCGATCCCGTTCCGGCATCGATCGCCATAAGATATTTGCCCATGTGTACTCCCTATGTTTTATCCTTTACACGGTCTGTTCGTGTATCAAGCTTTTTGGATCAGCGCTTATAGGTGCGCTGTATCCATAATCTATACATGCAAATATATATGTTTGTTTATTTTATTTTTTTTGCCTAAAATCCAGCTCCTTATTCTGGATTTATAAAAGGCTCTGTGCAGTTTTTTCTGTTGTAATAAGTACCTTGCATAAACCTTTTGCTAAAGCTGCACTTATAATCTGAAGCTTCTCTGATCCGCCTGCTACCATGATGGTCTGAGACATGCTCTTTAGAGTATCAAGTGAAGTTGAAATCAGTCGTGAATCAATATCTGCATCGACGATTTCACCACTCTTGTTGATAAAGTGTCCTAAAATATCTCCAACTGCACCAAGTCTCTTTAAGTAGATGAAGTCAGAACGGTCAAAGAGTCCCTGTTCAATCACAGTTGCGTGTTCATCAAGACCGCCTGCGCTGAACAGTGTCATTGAAGAGGTTGATGCCATTCTCTTAATCCAGGTCAGATCAGGATGTTCTATCAGAGTGTCTCTTATCTCTTTTGATTTCATTAAAAGAGGAGCAGGGTAAAGATACATCTTTGCCTTGAAAATATCAGAACGTGCATTTGGCAGGTAGTTATTTACTCCGCCGGTAAGGGACACTGCAGTCCAGTTGCACTGACTTTCGGATGCAAGATAATTAAACGCCAGTGACAGAGTCTTGCCGTAACCAATATTGATTACTGAGTCATTGGTTAGTCTTAAATTCACATATGAGCAGGCTGCTCTTGCCAGACTCTCGGTAATATTGTGGCTGTTTTCAGGCTCTGGAACCACGTAAGCATTTTCAAGAGCATACTTTTCAATAAGCTTCTTTTCCAGATCCAGTTTATTGTTATCAAGTCTTGTTATATAGAAACTGACAATGCCTTTTTGTCTTCCTTCTTCAAGAAGCTTAATTACCTTTAATCTGCTTAATCCCAACAATTTAGCTATGTTCTGCTGAGTCATTCCGTCGCAGTAGTAGTACCAGCAAATTTTTTCAATTAAACGAAGATCGGCTGTATCAGACATAGTGTTTACCCATGTTTTTGGTTAAATATTGTTGTCAGAATCGAATTCTATGACAATTTTCTACACATAAGTTTATATCTATAACATTTGTAAATCAAAAGCAAATTTAAAAAAAATACATCTTTTTTGGAAAGTGCGACAAACCGCTTATTTTTGCAAAAATTCAGTATTTTTTTTTATAAAACAGTTTAAATTAACAATAGTCTCAAAAAAAATTTTTTGTCTGATTTGTAATACTTTTGTAAAAGGAATTGATAAATGTCAGAATCCCAGTTCCTCCTTGAAGCACGTGATGTTTTTAAGAGTTTTGGCCTGAATCAGGTGCTAAAGGGGATTACTTTGACATTGAAGAGTTCTGAGGTTGTCGCCCTGATTGGCGGTAACGGTGCTGGAAAATCGACACTGATGAAAATCCTGATGGGTATCTATAAGCCTGATCAGGGTGAATTCAAAATCAACGGGCAGAACCTTGAGAACCTGAATCCTAAGAAATCCATGAAAGCCGGAATATATATGGTTCCACAGGAACCAATGATATTCCCTCATATGACAGTCTTAGACAATATTCTTATTGGCTTTAGCGGTAAGAAAGCCGATCTTGAAAAGAAACTAGAACATTTCTACAGACAGATTAACTGCAAGATTGATTTAAACCGTCTTGGTATGACTCTATCAATTGCAGAGCAGCAGATGGTTGAGCTTTTACGTGGTCTGATGCGTGAGAGTAAGATTCTTATTCTGGATGAGCCAACCTCATCATTAACCTTCGATGA
Organism: Succinivibrio sp.; assembly: GCA_017959135.1. Taxonomy (GTDB): domain Bacteria; phylum Pseudomonadota; class Gammaproteobacteria; order Enterobacterales; family Succinivibrionaceae; genus Succinivibrio. The sequence continues at coordinate 2,298 of JAGDBH010000007.1, forward strand.
GGTTCAGACTCTATTTGAAATAGTAAGAGACCTCAAGAAGAAGGGAATAGGTATCATCTATATTACCCACCGCTTATCTGAGGTTTTTGAGCTTGCTGACAGTATCTGCATTATGGCTGACGGCAAGATTACTCTAAGAGGTGAGACCTCCAAGTTTACCCGTGAAATGCTGGTACAGGCTCTGCTGCCACCAAGCTTCACTCCTGCTTCAAAGACTCGTACCGAACTTGAAACCAAGATTAGAAACGCCATGCCGATTCTTCAGCTAAAAAACTTCTCAGGCTACGGCTTTAAAGATATCTCCTTTAATGTATTAGAAGGTGAGATTGTCGGTATTGCAGGTGTAGTTGGTGCTGGTCGTACTGAGCTTGCCAATACTATCTTCGGTAAAGAGGTTCCTTTAGGAGGAAACGTAATTTTAGATGGTGAGGATATTACAGGTCGCAGTACCGCTGATGTAATCAGAATGGGTATTAACTATGTGCCAGAGGACAGAAGATGCAACGGACTTTTCGGTATCTCTCCTGTCTGTGCGAATATTACCTCTGCCTTGCTGGCTTCGAAGATTACCGGAAATATAGCTCTTAATACCTCAGAAGAAATCCGTATCAGTGAAAAGTACATCAAGGATTTCAGAATCAAGGTTACCTCTCCATATCAGGAGGCGGGGTCTCTTTCAGGCGGTAATCAGCAGAAGGTGGTCATTGCAAGATCTTTATCCACTATGCCTAAGCTGGTAATTCTGGATGAACCAACCCGTGGTATTGATGCCGGCGCTCGTGGCGATGTCTATAAGATTATCCGTGAGCTGTCCCAGACCGGTGTCGCTGTGATTGTGATTTCATCAGATACAGAAGAGATTATCGAGCTTGCTGACAGAGCGATTGTTTTCTGTCGGGGCAGGGTAAGTGCAGTTTTAGAAAAGGATGATATTAACCAGCAGAACATTACATCCGCATCATTTGGAATCTACAAGGAGGAGGCTAATGCTTAAACAGATAATCAACCGTTATGAGTCTAAGGCCTTTGCCTTTCTGATTCTGATGTTTGCGCTGGTATCAGTTGTCAACTCGGACTTCCTGACTGGTGAATCCGTTGTTAACTGCTTTAATGATTCTGTTGTTTTCACCTTACTGGCTGTTGGTTCTGCCTTTGTAATTCTAACCGGAGAAATTGATGTTTCCGTAGGCTCGGTACTGGGTATCAGCGCTGCTGTGGCCGCAACCATTCTGCGTGATGGCGGTTCTCTTTTCACTGCAGTTACGATGGCTATCTGTGTCGGAGCCTTCTTCGGACTTGTCAACGGTATCGGTGTTGCAGTTCTCAAGATTCCATCTCTGATCTTTACCCTTGGAACCTATGGTGTTGCAAGAGGAATGGTGTACGTATATACCGGAGGTGCCTGGGTCGAGAATCTGCCTGCCTGGTTTACTTCCGCCTCCCACTCATATCTGTGCGGATATCTGACCTGGTACTATGCTCTGGTTCTGGTATTTGTAATCTTTGTACAGTTCCTGCTGTCACATACCAAGAAAGGTCATAATTTCATTGCAGTAGGTGATAACTATCAGGGAGCTGAGCTGGTTGGTATCAATCCAACTCAGACTAAGATCTATGCCTATGTGATTTCAGGTGTATTCGCCTCAGTTGCAGGTCTTCTGTTTACAAGCCGTATCGGATTCATTACTCCTATGTCAGGAAATTCCTATGAGATGAAAGCTATTGCTGCCTGTGTTCTTGGCGGTATTTCACTCTCTGGTGGTTTAGGAACTCTTATAGGTGCAGCCATAGGTGCTGTAATTATGACCTCTATCACCAGAATTCTGGTTTTCCTGGGATTATCATCAAATTACGACAACACGATTACAGGTATTATTCTGATTGTTATCGTGGTTGTTAACACCATTATTCAGAATCGTGAAATAGTAAAGAGCCGTCGAGAGATTTCTCTAAAGCGTATCGCCCAGAAAGCATTTATTGATAATCAGGAGGGATCAAGATGAAACGTTGGGATCTGACCTTACTTGTAATTTTGATTCTGGAAATATGCATTTTCGCTTATGCAAATCCTAAGTTCCTGATGCCAAGAGTTATCTTTGGATCGATCAACGATATTATTCCAATCTGCATTATCTCTCTTTTCGTAACAATGGTTATGATTACTGCGGGAATTGATATTCAGGCTGGTGCAGTGGTAGGTCTTTCTTCTATTATCGTCGGTGTGACCTGGCAGGATCTTGGACTTAATATCTGGGTAGCCTCTCTTGTCGCTATTATAATTGCTGCTCTTGTTGGACTTCTGACGGGCTACATTGTTGCCTATTATCAGGTTCAGCCTATGGTTGTTACCCTGGGCGGAAGCTTCCTTTATGCAGGTCTTGCTCTTTTAATCTCAACTCTCTCATCAACAGAGAGTTATAAGGGTATCAGCGGTTTCCCTGAGTCCTTTGTCAACTTCGCCTCCTATCGTATAGGCGGAGTCCTTCCTGTGCAGGTGGTTGTCTTCCTGGTAATGACCGCAATTGCCTGGTTCCTTCTGCATAAGACAAAGTACGGACGCAAGATCTTCTTAATCGGTATTAACCAGAATGCAGCTGAGTATTCAGGCATAAATACCAGATTCATCATTATGTCTACGTATGTGCTGTCTGGTATTGCAGCAGCAGTTTCAGGAATTCTTTTAACCTCCTATCTGGGTACAGCAAAAAGTGACCTTGGCGCAACCATTACACTGCCTATCATTACAGCAGTGGTTCTGGGCGGCACTCTTATGACCGGAGGTAAGGGCAGTATTATCGGTACAGCACTGGCTGCCGTGATTATCGGTGTGCTTAAGTTCGGTCTGCCTTTATGCTTCAGAGTCAATATGCAGTATCTGGATATTCCGGTTGGTCTGCTATTGCTGATTGTTATCAGTGCAAGGGCACTAAGCAATCGTCCAGAAGTCATTGTGTTCATCAGCAATTTAAAAAAAAAAAATAGATCATAAACAGGATTTACCTTTGATAAAGACTACATAAGGAGTTTTATATGAAAAAAACTTGGTTGAAATCAGCTGTTATTTCAGCAGCAATTGCAGCTTGTCTTTCTGTATCAAATGCATATGCAGGCGATCTTAAAGATAAAACCGTTGCTTTCATTCCAAAGCTGACAGGTAACGCATTCTTTGAGTCTGCAAACGTTGGTGCGCAGAAGTATTCAAAGAAGGTTGGCTATACCGTAGAATATATGGGCTCTCCAAATGCTTCTGTAGCAGATGAGGTTAATGTTATTAACCAGGCTGTAGCAAGAGGTGTTGATGCAATCTGTATTTCTTCAGTTGATGCTACCGGTCTGAACAAGGCTCTTGCTGATGCCATGAAGGACGGTGTTACTGTTGTAACCTGGGACTCTGATGTTGGCGAAGACTGCCGTACTCTGATGGTTTCACAGGGAACTCCTGATATCTTAGGTAAGATGCTTGTTGATATGTCAGTAGATGCACTGCAGAAGCGCGGCGTTGATCCTAAGAAGAAGGCTGTTAAGTACTGCTGGCACTATTCTCAGGCTACTGTAGCAGATCAGAACTCCTGGCAGAAGGAAGGCGAGAAGTTTATTAAGGCAAATTATCCAAACTGGGTAAATGTAGCTCCTGATAACTACTACTCAGAGCAGGATGCAGAGAAGGCTGTTTCAATCGGTGCTTCTGTACTTGAGGCAAATCCAGATATCGACCTTATTATCTGCAATGACTCAACAGCTCTTCCAGGTCAGCTGACCGCAGCTCAGAACAAAGGTCTGAACAAGTCAAAGGTTACCATTACCGGTTTTGCTTCTCCAATGTCTATCAAGAACTTTGCAAAGTCAGACATTATTGAGGAGTGGGGCCTATGGGACTGCGGTGTTCAGGGCGCAATCGGTACCTATTTAGGTGCTTATCTGGCTGCTGGCAACGAGGTTAAGGTTGGTGATGAGATTGAATTACCAGAAATCGGCAAGATTAAGGTAATGCCAAATGATTCTTTAGTTCCAGGTTCAAAGACCGGTGCTAAGAACAATGGTGTTGTGCTGCTGCCAGAGCGTCTGGTATTCACCAAGGATAATGTTGATAATTACAACTTCTAATAATCAATTATTCTATTTTTAAATAATGCGACCGCCGGTTAATCCGGCGGTTCAAGGAGTATAAATGGCAGATTTAGACGGCTTAAAGGTTGCTCATGATTATCATATCAATGAGCCTTTTGCTAATAATAAAGGTTTCTACGTAAAAGGTGCCAATGCCCTGGACTGGGGTATGAAGAAGCACCTTGCTAATATTTTTAATCCTGTAAGCGGCAATACTGTAATGTTTGCCTTTGACCATGGTTATTTCATGGGGTCTGTATCAGGCCTTGAGAGACTTGATTTACTTCTTCCAAAGCTGATGCCTTACATTGATGTTCTGATGTGTACCCGCGGTGCCTTAAGAACATGTATTGATCCATCATGCCGAAAGGCTGTTGCTCTGAGAGCAACCTCTGGTTCTTCAATGGTACAGGAAGATCTTTCCCACGAAATTCTGGCGGTTGATGCAGAAGAGGCTGTACGACTAAACGCAGACTGTCTTGCAATTCAGACCTTCATCGGCGGAGACGGTCAGCTAAGCTCACTAAAGAACCTTGAAGATGCAGTAAACATGGGCTGCAGATACTCAATTCCTATTTTAGGTGTTGTTGCAGTTGGTAAGCAGATGGAGAGAACCACCAAGTTCTTTAAGCTTGCAACCCGTATGCTTGCAGAGTTAGGCGCCAATATGGTTAAGACCTACTACTGTGATGATTTTGAAGAGGTCGTAGCCGCTTGTCCTGTTCCTATCGTTGTTGCCGGTGGTAAGAAGCTCCCTGAGAATGAGGCTTTAACTCTGGCCTACAATGCTATCAAGGGCGGTGCCCGCGGTGTTGATATGGGAAGAAATATCTTCCAGAGTCTGCACAGCGTTGAGATGCTGCAGGCAGTAAATAAGATTGTTCATGAAGGCTTTACTGATAAGGAAGCTTACGAGTTCTATCAGGATTTAGTCAAATAATACTTTTTTCCTTTTTTGTCATAAGCCTGGATTCTGAAAATGGATTCAGGCTTTTTTTTTACCATTAGTCTTTTTTTCAATTTAATTCAGGTGAGTAAATTTCAGTGCAAATCACGTTTTTAGCTGAAAATTTGCGACATACTCCTCGCCTTCTCACATAAACCACAAAAATATCGGTAAAAAAAGGAAATTTTTCATACATCACCTAAAATAGATTATGTAGAAGTTCATTATTACTAGAAAACGGATCTGCAAATGGCTGGTTTAATTGAAAATATTGAAAGACGTACAGGTATGGTTGGTCAGAACCGCATGGAAATGCTGTTATTCCGCCTGCCTAACAGAAAACAACTTTATGGTATGAATGTGTTTAAGATTCTGGAGATTCTTCCTTGTCCTCATCTTACAATCATGCCGAAGTTGCATAAATCAGTGATTGGAGTGCTGAATCATCGTGGCACGACCTCCTCTGTTATTGACTTAAGTCTGGCAATGGAAGGTCCAAAAACAGATGATTACCGTAAGTATCTGCTTGTTATGAGTGAATACAACAATTCTGTTCAGGGATTCATTGTATCCAAGGTTGAGCGTATTGTTGACTACAGCTGGGATAAGATCATGATCCCACCTAGCGGTCTGGGCAACAAGGCTTATCTGACAGCAGTTACCGAGTATCAGAATGAGCTTGTTGAAATTGTTGACGTTGAGAAGATCTTCTCTGAGATTTCTCCATACGAGGAAATTGTCGACAATAATTCCGAAGAGTTCAAAGAGCATATTCGTTCTATGCTGAAGCATCCTGAGGCTAAGATCATTGTTGCTGATGACTCTAAGGTTGCAATCAAGCAGACAGGTGATACTGTCAGAACTCTTGGTATTGAGGTTATCGAAGCTAACAACGGTCTTGAGGCTCTTAATATCATTAAAGATTACGCTGCAAAGGGCAAGCTCGATGAGATTGAGCTTCTGATTTCCGACGTAGAAATGCCTCAGCTTGACGGATACTCATTGAGCGCGGCTTTACGTAAAGATCCTCTTCTAAAGGATATCTATGTAATTCTGCATACCTCTCTGTCTGGTGTGTTCAATGAAAGTATGCTTCATCGTTCAGGTGCTAATTCCTGTGTTGCTAAGTTCGATACAGAGAAACTGTCAAAGACGGTGGTCAAGGCAATTGAGGAGCTTCATGATGGTCTGAAGCCTTCAGAGTCGGTTACCAAGCTTGTTAACTGATTAAGAATAATAGTTTCGTTTTATAAATTAACCTTAAATACGGAGTTCTGTATTTAAGGTTTTTTATGTTTTTTTTACTAAAAAATAAAAAAGCACCAGTTAATACTGGAGCGAATAATGGAAATAACTGTGCCTTACTGCAGGTTTTCTTTGTATTTATTCTTTAAAACTCTGTTTAGTCTTATTGGACAGAATCTTGGTCCGCACATTGAACAGAATGATGCTTCATGAGAGCAGTTATCAGGCATCTGTGATTTCCAGACATTGTATGCGTGCTCTGGATTTAAACTCAGTGCGAACTGGTCGAACCATCTGAAATCAGCTCTAGCTCTTGCCATGGCATCATCTCTAATCTTTGCACCAGGAAGGCCTTTTGCGAGATCTGCTGCGTGAGCTGCAAGCTTATAGGTGATAAGTCCAGTCTTAACATCCTCAGCATCAGGAAGAGCCAGATGTTCTGATGGGGTAACATAGCAGAGCATTGCTGTTCCAAAGCCTGCAATCTGAGAACCACCGATTGCAGATGTAATATGGTCGTAGCCGGGAGCAATATCAGTAACCAGAGGTCCTAAGGTGTAGAAAGGAGCGTAATTACAGTATTTCTCCTGCAGTCTCTGATTTTCCTCAATCTTATCCATGGCAACATGACCAGGTCCTTCGATAAAGCACTGAACTCCAGCCTTGTAACATCGTGCGGCAAGCTCACCTATAGTTTTAAGCTCTCCGTACTGAGCCTTATCGCAAGCATCGTTGATACAGCCAGGACGCAGACCGTCACCAAGAGATAGGGCAACATCATAGTCATGACAGATTTCCAAAAGCTCATCAAAATGCTCATAAGCCATATTCTCTGCTCCCTGACTCATCATGCACTCTGCCATGATTGAGCCTCCGCGGGAGACAATTCCCAGAATTCTCTGTGCTGCGTAAGGAAGATACTCATGCAGTAGGCCTGCATGAATAGTGAAGTAATCCACGCCCTGTCTTGCCTGAGCTATGAC
>JAGDBH010000052.1 GCA_017959135.1 Succinivibrio sp.
GTACCTCATATAAGGGAGCTGTATAAGTATTTTAATATCAATACCGTTGCCGTAAGTCGAAGAATCAACTCAAATATCACAAAGAGAAATGCAGTAAGTGAGCTTATGATTACAAACTACGACAAGGATACTCTGGCTCTGGTCTAGCTTTCAGATAAGATAAAGGCCAGCTGAAAGCTGACCTTGATAATCATTAATCTTTTTCTAATCAGGATTTACCTGAGGATTTGATTTTGCAGGAATGTTAGGATCGATATATGTATTTGAGGTTCCGACATTCAGACTTTCCGAGGCAACTTCATTTGCTTCCTCAAGAGCTTCAGTCTGTTCTTCACTTAGAACTTCAATCTGCTGTTTATCGATAATATTCTTGTTTTCCGGAACTCTTGCCTCAGGAATGTAATATTCGTACTCAGCCTGCTCAACTCTCTTCTTGATCATCTTTGCATTGTCAGAGGTCTTCTTTGCAATTGGTTCATATTTAGCAATACGAGCCTTTTCCTTTAGAACCTGAGCATTGTCAGTTATGAACTTTAGAGGAGATGTCAGCTTCTTTGGCTTGTTTGACATTTCCTTTGGAAGAGCTGATTTGCCTATAGATTCAGGTTTACCCAGGAATTTTGGCTGACTCTTTAAAAGATAAACATCAAAAGCACATTTGATTCGGGCAAAGAACTCTCTTATGGCAACCTTTGAGAAGAATCCATAGTTAGGGCTCAATGCATTGAAGCCAACTGCATTCAGATCATAGTTATCTGCAATAAACAGAGCGCGTTCATTCTGAAAATCCTGAGAGATAATGGTTACATTTTTAAGCAGAAATACCTTTCTTGCTCTGATAACTGAGTCCAGTGTAGATATTCCAGCAAAATCAGCTACGATTCTGTCTGCAGGAACACCAGCCTTAACCAGTGCTCTAATCATCTGTCTTGGCTCGTTATAGGAGTGATGCAGATTATCACCAGATGCAAGAATGTAATCAATCTTTCCTGATTTGAATAACTGAGCAGCCGCAATGATTCTATAGGTGAAATAATCATTTGGCTGACCGTTTGAATTGAGAGAGGATGTGCCAAGTAAAAGACCAACTTTGTTATAAGGAATCTTGTCTATGCTTTCATAGGTTTTAAATGCAAAGCTAGAAATTCTGAAGCAGCCTAGTACCAGGAATAGAATTCCGATAAATAAAGCCAATAGGCCGATGTAGCCTACTGCCTTTAAAAAGCTAGACATATCAGATGAAAACCTCATCTCAGATTGATCTTGATATGACATAATTTCCTTAAATTACATGTTTAACGCAAGGTAATGCACTAATTTTTTCGTATAAAAGTTTCAGGTTCTCTGCCTTATTAACTTTTACAGGTATTGTGTAGGAAACATAGTTTCCTTTTGAACTTTTGCGAGGTTCATCGGTAATTTTCTGCATAATTCCGGCTTCAACCTCATTTATGGCTTTTTCAACCTCACCAAGTGAATTCACAATTGATGCATCAACAATAACTCTGAATCCAACAACACATGGAAATTCCATGAGTTTCTCTAATTTATTATATGAATCAGTCATAACTTTGTACAAATTCTATCCAGTGTTCTGGATAGAATTTTTCTCCTGTAAAGGTATTAGGCCTCTTCAACAACTTCTTCATCGGATGAGAAGAATAAGCAGATCTTATCCCATAATCTTCCGAAGAAGCCACATTCTTCAACAACATCTACAGAAACCAGTGGAACAGTAGAAATTACGTTGTCATCAATCTTAACTTCAATTACACCCAGCTCATCGCCCTTGTTGATAGGTGCGGTGAAGACACTCTTCTTTAATCTGTAGCCAAGTTTAATGTCGCCCTGACGTCCGCGAGGGATCATTAGGTTCAGATCCTTCTGAATTGCAAGACGAACCTGATTTGTTTTACCCATACGTACGTTTCTGGTTAACAGAACCTTGTTGGCTGTAACAGGAGTGTACTGCTGGAAATAACGGAAACCATAGGTTAACAGAGCCTTGTTGTAGTCAGCACGTAGTTTCTCTGATTTAGCTCCGATTACTGAGGCAACCAGTCTCATACCGTCGTTGGTAGCAGAGGTTACAAGGTTGTATCCAACCTGAGACAGATGTCCGGTCTTAATACCGTCAACATTGATTGACTTGTCCCATAGCAGACGGTTTCTGTTCATCTGCTTGATGCCGTTGAAGGTGAAGTCCTTCTGGCTGTATAGAGGGTACTCTTCAGGCAGGTCTCTGATAGTTGCTCTGCCTAATAGAGCCATATCATAAGCTGATGAATAGTTCAGCTCATCAAAAAGACCGTGAACATTTGAGAAATGGGTATCTTTAAGTCCAAGCTGTGCAGCGTAGTTGTTCATTACAGAAACAAAACCTTCCTGTGTTCCTGCAAGATGAATTGCCATAGCAACACATGCATCGTTACCTGACTGGATAATGATTCCCTTTACAAGATCTCCAACCTTAATGGTTTTACCCACTTCGATGAACATCTTTGATGAATCAGTGTACTTCTTGGCCCAGGCATCTTCAGTAATGGTTACATCATCTTCCATATGAAGTCTGCCGGCTTTAAGCTCCATACCGATGACATATGCTGTCATCATCTTGGTTAGTGAAGCTGGCCAGATTCTCTCGTGAGCATTGTGCTCACAGATAACTCTTCCTGAACTGTAATCCATTAGTACCCATGACTGAGCATCGAATACTGGTGGCTCTGGAATTACAATTGGGGCAGGTGCAACTCCATTAGCAGGAACGGCAGATGGTGCTGCAGAATCAGCGTTTGCCTTCATCTGAGCAAAAGGATCTGGAATGTTCTCCTCTGCGGAAACACTTAAACCAGAAACAAGAGCCGTAACTAATAATGTAGTTTTTAGTACCTTTTTTAATGACATTTTTATTTCCTAGTTTTCTTTTTTAAAAACTTTTTACAAAACAATCAGTATACCCTTTTTTCTTCAAAGATGCGGCAGCATTTCGTGCAGAAGCTTCATTTAATGGTCCAACAAGAACCTTGTTAATGTTTCCTTCCTTTCTGATTACGATAGGGTATGAAACCTTAGCCTGAACGTTATTCTTAATCTCATTTGCCATCAGATCAGAATTACATGCAACCAGCTGAACGTACCAGCCTGGAACTGTATTAGATGTTATTCCCTGATTATTAGTTTTTATGTAGCCGGTATTTGCATATCCTGTATTAGAATAGCCTGTATTTGCGCTTCCTGCTGATCTTGAGGTTGCAGCACCGATATGCTGATAGGTTGAGGTATTCTTGTTAACTACACCTGCATACTGCTGTCGAACAGATCCTGCAGGCTTGCCGTATGCATTGGTATATGTTCCGTTTGCACTTACATTGATAAGTTCAATTCTAACCTTTGAGGTTCCGGTTCCAACCATATCAATTGCACGTGCAGAGCCCTCTGACAGGTCAAGAATTCTATCGCCAACGAAAGGACCACGATCATTTACACGAACGATAACCTTTTTGCCGTTACGAAGGTTTGTAACCTTTAGATATGATGGCAGTGGCAGATTCTTATGGGCGGCAGTGAATCCCTTCTGATCATAGATTTCACCGTTTGATGTCTTCTGGCCGTGGAAGCCTGGACCATACCATGAAGCTGTTCCTTCCTCAACATATGATGTGGTGCCGTTCCAGATCATATAGTTCTTGCCTAAAACTCTATAATCCTTATTGCAGCCTCCAACACGCTGGTACTCATATTTTGGTACTGCACCACCGATGCCGTTGATATTGACTTTTTCAGTCTGAGGCTGTGGTTTAGTCTTGTTTGGACCTGTTCCGTATCTGTATGAACCTGAGAATGATGGGGATCCACCTGAAGATGAACATCCCTGAAGAACAAGAGCCGCTGAAACAGTAATAATGGTAGCTATAAATTTTAATTTTTTCATAAAATAAAGGATCTCCATTTTCATCGGCATTAAAACAGACTTTTAAGCCCTAATATTTTAATTAGTGCATGCTGTACTTAAAAGTCTTTTATTTTGAAATTTAATAAATAGAACAAACAATAGACTGTTATTTGTGTCTATGGCTTTTTACTTCTGTGAACTACTTTTTTTCCCTGTCTCTGTTTTTCCTTGTTTACACCCATGGCAATAAACTCTGAGAGTTCATATACAGCTCTGGCGTATAACTGAGAAGTGTTGTATTTCATGATTGAATGGAAATTCTCAAGACCAACAGCGTAACCTTTCTGTCCGTTCTCAAGGTCAAATGCAAACAGTCTTATCTTCTGATTTGGACTTAGGTTAACCTTGGTGGTAGCTCCTGATGCATACAGCTCCTGAACAGTAAGATTCCACTGTTTATCCATCAGAGCTTTTGGATCTGCATTGTTGATATGGCAAGGATAGTAGATACCTCTTCCTGTCTGCCAGCCATGACCTTTGAAATAGTTTGCAACAGAGCCAATGGCATCTTCTCTGTTAGTGAAAAGATTTACGTAGCCGTCACCATCATAGTCAACTGCGTAATCAAGATATGCAGAAGGCATGAACTGTCCCATACCCATCGCACCGGCATATGAGCCTTTGATGTCGTCGTAATTCCATTCTTCTCTTGATGCCAAAGCAACGAATCTAGCAAATTCCTTTGAGAAATACGCCTCTCTCTTAGGGAAATTGAAACCTAATGTATATAGGGCATCAAGAACTCTCCAGTTACCCATATTCTTTCCAAAGAAGGTTTCAACTCCGATAATTGCACAGATAATCTCGTAAGGAACACCAAAGTCCTTCTGAGCCTTTAAAAGAGTTTTTTCGTTTTCAAAATAGAACTTTACAGCAGCTTCGATTCTTGAAGTTGTAATAAAGATCTTTCTGTACTGCCACCAAGGCTTTCCCTCTGAGGGACGGGTGATTGCATCAATAATTTTCTGCTGATATACAGCCTGAGATGTAGCATCTTTTAGTGTCTGAACATCTACTCCTGCATATTTAGCAAGTTCATCATAATTTGGCGCAGCATGAACGGATGTGGCTGTAAAAAAGGATAATCCCAGTACTATGGCAAGTTTACTAATTGTTTTATTCATTCTTTCTATTTTTGTCTGCACGTTACGTGCAGCCTCCTTATTTATCCTTTTTAAAGAAACTTATTCGTTTATGTGTGTGAATCGACATCATTATTCCGAAGCAGATCATCAGTGTAATCATTGCTGTTCCGCCATAACTGATGAGTGGCAGTGGAACACCTACAACCGGCAGAATTCCTGAAACCATACCGATGTTAACAAAGATGTAGAACATAAATGTAAAGGTAAAGCTTCCACACAGAATTCTTTCAAAGTTATGACGTGCATTCAGGGTGATGACAACGCATCTGCCGATTATAAAACAGTAGAGTGATATAAGAATGAGGAAGCCAACAAGACCGGTTTCTTCTGATAACACTGCGAAAATAAAATCGGTATGAGGTTCTGGAAGGAAATCCAGCTGTGACTGACTTCCCTGAAGCCAGCCTTTACCGTACAGACCACCTGAACCAATTGCAATCTTGGACTGGATGATGTGATAACCAGCACCTAGAGGATCGGATGAAGGATCTAACAGGGTAAAAACACGCTGTTTCTGATAATCATGAAGAACGAAATTCCAGATGACTGGCAGTGCAGCTGCTCCTGCAATGGCTCCCGTAATCAGCCACCACCAGGAAAGACCTGCAATAAAGATACAGATAAATCCTGCTACAGAAACCAGAGCAGCTGTACCAAGATCAGGCTGCATCAGAATAAGTACAGTCGGAATGCCAACAATGATAAAGGAACAGATTGTATGCAGAAGCTTTGGTGGCAGGGCAGTTTTTGCAAGAAAGGCTGCAACTGACAGAGGCATAACAACCTTGAAAAATTCTGATGGCTGAATTCTTACAATACCAAGATTAAGCCATCTCTGAGCTCCCTTTGAAATATCACCGAACAGCTCAACCATAACCAGCAGAATTACACCTATGATGTAAAGATAGGTTGAGGCTTTGGCAAAGTATTTAGGTGGAATCTGTGCCACTGCAATCATAAGAACGAAAGCGGCTCCAGTTCTTGTAATCTGACGAATCAGCATGTCAGCATGCTGACCTGATGCTGAATACAGAACAAACAGACTGAAACACAGAGCTAAAAACAGACCGAACATCAGCGGAAGATCGACGTGATGTCTGGAAAAGAAGTTTTTTCCAATGCTGTTACTGTTTACCTGACTTAATGTATTTTTATCTTCTGACATTTTTACTACTTGATATCTGTGCTTGCTGCTTGTTTTTACTGTAAAACTACTGTTCCGCCCATTCCGAACTTAACCACCTGAGGTTCAGGATCGCCCATATATCCGTTTGGATACAGATCTAAAAGGTATTTATCGATCATTGCTCTGGCAACAGGGGCTGCCTTGGTAGAACCACCACCCTCGTTCTCAAGAATTACTGCAACAAGGATACGAGGCTTTTTGAACGGAGCATAGGCAACAAACAGCGCATTATCACGATGCTCTACCTTAAGCTTAGCTGCGTTGTACTTCTCTCCCTGTTTAATGGAAACCACCTGCGCAGTTCCTGATTTACCAGCTGCCTTGTATTTAGCTCCAAAGAATGCTCTTCTGCCGGTACCCTCTGGGCCGTTTACAACCAGATACATACCGGTTCTGCAGTCCTCAAAATACTGAGGATTGGTTACCTTCAACGTATCTTCTGGTTCTTCCTGCATATACTCGGTTACTTCATTGGTTGAAGGATCAACCATTTCCTTTAGCAGATGAGGAGTCTTGGTAACGCCTCTGTTTGCAAGGGTAGAGTGAGCCTTGGCAAGCTGCATCAGGGTAGAAGTCCAGTAACCCTGACCAATACCGATTGGTACAGTATCACCAAGATGCCACTGCTGATTGAATCGTGATTTCTTCCAGTCTCTGGAAGGATTGATACCTAATGATTCTTCTGAGATATCAATACCGGTTTTCTTACCGAAACCGTATCTGTCCAGATAGTCATGAATTCTGTTAATACCTGCTCTGTATGCAAGATCATAGAAATAAGTATCGGCGGAGATTTCAATTGCTCTGTATAAATCCATCCAGCCGTGTCCCCAGGCTCTCCAGTCGCGGAACTGATGAGTTGAACCTGGCAGCTTGAAATATGGCGCACCAAAGAAACTTCCCTTGGTTGTAATCAGTTTCTCATTTAATCCCATTACACAAAGCAGAGGTTTTACTGTTGATGCAGGAGCATAACCACCCTGAGTTGCTCTGTTGATCAGAGGGTGTCCCGGATTATCCAGAAGTCTCTTGTATTCGCCGGATCTGATACCTCGAACAAAAGGGTTCGGATCATAGCTAGGGTTTGAGTACATAGCCAGGATTTCACCGTTTGATGGATCAATCGCTACAACAGCACCTTTCATCTGGCCAAAGATTTCCTGAGCGTAATACTGAAGTCTGATATCAATGGTAAGCTTCAGATCCTTTCCTGGAACAGGTGGCTCATAGTTAAGAGTGCGGATTACCTGTCCGTGAGAGTTAACCTCAACCTTGGTTGAACCTGTTTCTCCATGCAGTGAGTCTTCATAGTATTTTTCAATACCAAGCTTACCGATTTCAGTTGAACCTTCGTAATTATCCAGTTTTCCAGTACTTGCAAGTTTCTTTACGTCATTCTGGTTAATTCTGGATACATAACCTGTGGTATGGGTTGTAATATCAGCAAAAGGATAATATCTCTTCAGATTTGCCACGATCTGAGCATTTGGATATTTGTATGAATTAACCGCAAAGGTTGCAATCTGTTCCTCTGACAGGAAGTTGGACAGCTCAACACCGGAAAAACGTTTTCTGGTTTTTGATTCATACAGTAATCTTGCTATATCCTTTTCTGACAGATTCAGCTCGAGTAACTTATCAAGCTCTTCGATTGTATCCTTTGTGCTTACCTGCTTGTTAGGGAAGAGAACCAGATGGTAAACAGGAGAGTTGTCTGCAAGAACCACATGATTTCTGTCGTAAATGATTCCACGAGGTGGAACAACAGGCATCACCTTGATGCTGTTCTCATTTGATCTGGTCTTGTAGTCCTGATAGGAGATAATCTGCAGATAATAAAGATTGCAGAAAAGAATAACCACCATCAGTATAGAAATACCGATGCATATGAATACTCTAGAACGGAATACTCTAAGTTCAAGTTCCTCGTTACGATTTTCCTTACCTAGTCCGTCTCTAGATGAATAACGCCTTTTTGTTGGTTTTCTGAAAAGCGACCGCTCATGTCGACTTTTTCTGCTAAAAATTGACAATTTTATCTCTAAATTCTTCTTATATTCTCCGCACTTATTTATTATTTTAACGGTAAAAAACGATATATATCCTTTATTTTCGTTTTTTTAACGAATTTTGCGGAGGTTTTCAAATAATCTTACAGTTTAAGCTCTATGATAAGGTAAGTTTGCGTAGATACTCCATCCTCTGTAGATGGTTTCTGCTAGAAATACTCTTACCAGAGGGTGAGGAAGTGTCAGTTTTGACAGTGACCATAGTTCGTTTGCCTTGTTTCTTACTTCATCTGTAAGACCGTTTGGGCCACCAATGATCAGTACAACATCCATTCCAAGGTTCTGCCATACACCAACCTTGTCACCAAGCTCTAATGATGTGAACTGCTTTCCTCTTTCATCCAAAGCAACTATGTAGGCTTTCTTTGGTAAAGCCTCAAGGATCATCTTTGCCTCAAGCTCTTTTGCCTTTTCATCAGAGTTTTTTCCATTTCGTTTTACAGGCGCAATTTCCTCTAATACCAGTTTCATCTCTGGAGGAAATCTTTTCTGATAGTCTGTAAAAGCTTCTGTAACCCATGATGGCATTTTGTTGCCAACAGCAATGATAATCAGTTTCATGCTTTAAAATCCGGCAGCCATGCAGCGATATAAATCATCTAGTTCATATCTTTCTCTAGCTTCATTCTGAAGAATATGAACCATTACTGAACCTGTATCGACTATAACCCACTCGCCAAGCTGTTCACCAGAAATTCTGATGTGCTTTAAGCCTTCCTTGTAAAGATTATCTACAAGTCTCTGTGCGATAGCACTTACATGACGGTTAGAGGTACCGGTACAGATCACCATGTTATCTGCGATTGATGAATGTTCTTTTACATCAATGCTTACTAAATCTCTAGCCTTTGAGTCTTCAAGAGTTTTTATACACTTCTGAATTAAAATTTCGTTTTCCAAATTAAGATTCTCTCTCTTTGTACAGTGAATTCTTAGTAATATACTCGATAATTCCCTTATCAAGATATTTTAGTGAATATGGAAATTTATCGGCATAATCAAACAAATCTTTCTTATGTTTATCGTTTTTATAAAATTCGTCAAATTCTAGCCTTATTTTACTAGAACTTACATCATTAAAGCATTCTTTTAATAAAAAGCAGTTGCCTTTTTCTTCATTAAGTTTCTGAGAAAAGTCCTCCGAATCCTCATAAACTGCATGAATTTTTAGATATTCTTTTACCGGAGGATTAGATTCCTCTATGGAGTATCCTTTTCTACCAATAACAACAATATTGCATTTTTCTGTAATCGAAAGTCCGTTTCTCCACTTATCAAGATAGATAAGTGAATCCATTCCCATACAGAAAAACACGGATGACTGAGGATAAAGATTCTTGATTTTATCAATCAGATCGATGGTGTAATGAGGTACATTAGGATCACTTTCAATATCGCTGATTTCAAGATCATTATATTGTTCTGTAAGAATCTCGAGCATCTTCCTGCGATGTTCAAATCCTACATGACAGGTATCCTTGTGTGGTGGCTGAGCATTAGGAACAATAATGAACTTATCTAGCGACAGTCTGTTCTTAATATACTCGGCAATTCTGATGTGGTCATTATGAGGAGGATTAAAACTTCCTCCCAGGACGCCTATCTTTTTAATATTCTGGGTCATTACAGTTTCTTTAACTCTCGTACAGAGGATGTATACACTGATACAGCCATGTTCTGAAGTGACTGGTAGGCTTTCTTATCGTCAAATACCTGAAGATACTTAGCTGCCTGCGCAAGTTCGGATACAAGATAGTCATAAAAATCATCAGGCATAGTCGATGCTGCCTTTATAAGAACATCACTGGTTGATGGCAGTACGATACCGTTTGATTTGAAGAATGCAGAGCGTTCCTTAAAATTACGAGATTTTAGAATCTGTGCATTCTCAGGCTCTTTAAGTTTTCTTATTACCCAGAGCATCTTGTCAAAATTTGAGACAACCATAGACAGTATCTGAGTTCTGTTAGAGTTTGTCTGACACAATGATGCAAGAATATTTAATGCTCTAATGGTATTAGGAGCCAGGACCGCCTCAGAAAATTCAAAACCAGTGTATCTGCTGCTTGATTCCAGATAAGACTTGGCTGTTTCAAGATCAATCAGCTCCTTTCCTGAAATCTTTGCAATGGAGAAGAACTGATCTACTGCCACAAGATTTCCTTCACAGCATAAAGACAGGAAAGTCACCACATCAGCATCAATCTTGAGCCCATGTTTTAAAGCCTGATTCTTTATCCATGTATTGAACTGTATACCCGATGGAGCATAGAGAATTTCATTGATTCCTCCAATGTCCATTAGAAATGCCAGAACATGCTTCAGTTTTGTCTCAACTGAACTTTGCCCGCGGAACTTATCTGTATATTTTTCCGGCGCAGTTGGCAGAGTCGTCTTTTTGATACGAGGAAATTCAACAACTGTAACAACACCAGGGCGAGATCGTTTGGCTAAAAGCTGTAGAACCGGTACTGTGGGTGAGTTGATTGAA
>JAGDBH010000053.1 GCA_017959135.1 Succinivibrio sp.
ACACAATTTTTCTTAACAATTCCCTGCAAAAGTGATTCTGCCTGAGCCGTGTTTTGTTTTCTTAATGATTTTTAAGCTCATTTTTTGTGAATTAGTACTTTTGTTTGATATTTGTGTTTTAATGCTAGATGATGAAAAGAATAGAAAGTAAAATAGAATGAAATATAAAAATGAAGTCTATATGACAGAATATAAAAATAATAAAAAAACTGTAATTTTTAATGAGACAGAGTAGTTATTGCATGAGGTCCGTACTCTGTTTTGGAGAGAATGTTAATGCAGGACAAAGAAATTGAGCTGAAATTTGGATTCGATGGGGACGCATCTAATCTTTACGAGATTTTTTCACACATTGGTGCTGTAAGCAATAAAACCACACTTCACCTGGATAATACCTACTTTGATACTGAAGATAAGGATTTATTCAGTATCCACGCTGGTCTTAGAATCAGACGTGGAGATGATTTTTCTGAGCAGACACTAAAGGTCAAAGGCGAGAATATCGGTGGTCTTCATAAGCGAAAAGAATATAATCTGCCAATTGATCCTGCGGACGATGTTCCTAATTTGATGAAATTCCCTAAAGAGGCTCTTCCTGAGAATTATGATGTAGAGAGCATTCAGAAGAGACTTAAGCCAATCTGTCGTATCAATTTCACAAGATATCTGTTTAATCTTGAGCTTTTGGACAGCACCTTTGAGGTTGCTTATGACCAGGGATTCATTGAAGTAGACAGTTCAAACAAGTATCCACTAAGTGAACTTGAAATTGAGCTTAAGGAAACATCTGTTCATTCTGATGAGCTATTAAATCTGTTCTCAATTCTGTGTACTCATCTGGCTTCAAACAATATTCCTCTGCTGTTAGAACCTTTCTCAAAGATGCATCGTGCTGCACTTCTTCAGGAGCAGAGCAGTCCTACTGTTGATTTCTCTGAGCTGGATAATACTGATAATTTCATTGACTATGTAACTGCACAGGTTGCCTTATTGGAAAAACTGTACGGTTATTTCCTGATTTCTCATGATGCGGTTCTGTTCTCTCAGATCACATCACTGCTTGATTCTCTGCTGCTTTCTTTGAAGTATTTAAAGCGCAGAAACTTCCTGGCATTTATCATCGGCAGAAAAGAGCCTGTTGAGTATAAGCGAGATCTTCAGATTATTATCAGACTTTTAAAGTCATTCCACAGAGTCTGTCGTCATGTTTCAAAGAAAATGCTGCTGTGCAGATTCAGGAATAATTCAAAGGGCATCGCTTCCTGTTATGAGAAGATTCGACTCAGCGAAAAGAATAATAAGATGTTCCTGATTCCGCTGAAGCTCAGGTTATTGCTGTCTCTGATGGCAAAGTAAGGATTTTTGATGGATTTTTCAATACAGCCACGATCAACTGATTATAAGAATTTACCTGATGAACTGAAACAACACTCTGATATACAGTATGAACGACTAAAAGGAAAACTCTCAGAAGAGCAGTTTGCTCTTCTGGATTCAAGACCTGAATTCAGGTTTGTCCTTGCCTTATCAGAGTTCGTTTCCAATACTATCTATTCCTATCCTAAAGAGTGCTGCCAGCTGATTGAACAGGGAGCACTTGATGATCCATCTTTTCATATTGAGCCAGCTCCATACGTCAAAGAATATGTGGATGATAAACTCTCCGATTTTGATTTAAAACGTCGACTAAGAGTATTAAGAAGAATCCATTACATGGCAATTGCCTGGAGAGACCTCTGCGGCTTTGCCGATATTGATGAAGTCTTTGAGAAACTATCCTCCCTTGCCGAGGCTGTTGTTCTAAGGCTTTTAGAGGTCGTGCGTTCTCAGCTTAAAAAGGTATACGGCGAAGCCTTTGACTCAGACGGAAGCCCTCTGCCTTTACTTGTCATCGGTATGGGAAAGCTTGGCGGATGCGAGCTTAACTTTTCATCAGATATTGATCTTATCTTTACCTACCCAATGGAAGGTGAGACCTCTGGTCCTAGAGTTGTAACCTTCAGAGAGTTTTTCTCCAAGATAGTTCAGAGAATGGCAAATTTCCTCTCTGATATAACCTCAGACTCATTCTGTTATCGTATTGACCTAAGATTAAGACCATTCGGTGATGCCGGTGCTATCGTAAATTCATTTGATGCTCTGCAGGTTTACTATGAAACTCAGGGAAGAACCTGGGAGAGATATGCTCTTGTAAAGGGCCGTATCCTGGGGCAGGGTGAAGAGCTTGACTGTTACGCCAGCGAGCTTACCTCAATGTTAAGACCGTTTGTTTACCGCAGATACCTTGATTACGGAGCAATTCAGTCCTTAAGAAAACTCAAGCATCTTATTGAATCAGAAGTAAGACGCAGATGTCTTAACAACAATTTTAAGCTTGGAAAGGGCGGAATCAGAGAGGTTGAATTCATTGCCCAGGCCTTTTCCCTGATGCGTGGCGGAAGATATACCGAGCTTAGAGAAGAGTCTTTACGCAAGAGTCTTAAGAACATTATTTCACTTGATCTTATTCCAAGAGAAATCTGTGAAAATCTGGATAAATGCTATGTCTATCTGCGCAGACTGGAGAACATCATCCAGGAGATTTCAGATAAACAGACTCAGAACCTTCCTGATAATTCAAAGGATATGGCAAGAGTTGTCGCTGCCATGAATTATGATTCTGAAGAACACTTCAGAGCTGATCTTGATGAGGTAATGCAGTTTGTTCACGAGGAATTCAAGAAGGTTGTAGCTGACGAAGAAGATTCCGAAGAGGATTATAAAAATTTCGATCTCTGGGAAGCTGACAGTGATCTTGAGGAAATGTGCGCTGAGCTTGAGCCTCACATGGCCAACAAGGAAAATACCCGAGAGATGGCAGGAGACATTATCACTCTGAAAACATCTCTTGCAAGAATGCCTGTTGGTCCTGTCGGCAGAGAGACTTTACTTGAGCTGATGCCCAAGGTTATTTATCTGATTGCCAAAGAGCAGCAGTCTGCAGCCCTGTTCAAGCGTATGTCTGGTCTGATTGAGAAAATCGCCTTAAGAACCCCTTATATTCAGCTTTTAAGAGATAAGAATGAGGTTTTAGAGAGATTCATTGAGCTTTTAAAGGAAAATCATTTTGCCAGTGAACTGATTACCTCTCATCCTATTCTACTAGATGAGCTGTTTATTCCTCAGTACTTTACAAAACCACCATCACCTGATGAGTTTCTATCTATGCTGCAGGAACAGCTTCTGAGAATAGATAGAGATGATCTTGAAGCGGTTATGGAAGAGCTGAGACTTTTCAAAAAGATTATGGTTTTCCGTATTGCTCTGTCTGATAAGGCAGGCAAGCTTCCGCTGATGAAAATCTCCGATGCCTTAACCTGGCTTGCTGAGGCTCTTATCAAGGAGCTGATTGTGATTGCCTGGGAGCTTAATGTTCAGAAGTATGGTGAACCCGAAGGCCGCTCTGTTAATGATCCTGGTATTGCTGTTATCGGATACGGAAAGCTTGGTGGTATTGAGCTTGGCTATAAATCCGATCTTGATTTGGTGT
>JAGDBH010000054.1 GCA_017959135.1 Succinivibrio sp.
AAAAGCTCTATCAGATTCGGTGCAGGAAGAATATCTTCAGTCTGTCCTTTGAGGTATCAGGGAAGATATAGCTTCCAATGATACTGAAGATTAAACCGCAGGCTGTACCGATCACAATATTGTGGAAGGCCATGAATTTAAAGCCGGTTGCCATACACATTGTATAAATGCCAAGACCGAATATGATTCCAAGCAGAGCTCCGCCCGCATTCATCTTTTTCCAGAAAAGTCCCAGAACCAGAGGCCAGAGGAAGGCAGATTCAAGGCCACCGAAGGCAAACAGGTTAACCCACACTACAATATCCTGTGGATACATGGCTAATAGGATAGCAATAAAACCGATGAATGAAGTAATAAAAATTGTCACAAACTTGTTGTTTGCACTAATTTTTTCCTTCCTGCCTTCTTTTTTATCATTAAGCTGAGAGTAGATGTCAGACACTACAGCTGATGATGCAGAAATCAGAAGAGAGCTTACAGTACTCATGGTTGCAGCCAGCGGTCCGATAATGGTAATTCCAGCCAGAATCGGATGCATGTGGGTCGCAATCAGAACCGGAATAACCGCATCTGTACCATTCTCAGGCAGCTGCAGAATAACACCTCGTGAGAGCACACCTAAAAGCGTCATGCCGATCATAAGTGCTCCGCAGACAACCGTTGCCACAAACATTGCCATGTGAAGATCACCTGTTGTCTTATAGGATAAGGCTCTAACCGCAGACTGAGGCAGGGCAACAGTGTAGAATCCAACTAAAAGCCAGGCTGAGAACAGCAGTGAATAAGGCAGAGCACCGTTAGCTGTAACCTTAAGATTTGCAGATATTCCATCCTCGCCGACGTTGGTGTTTCTTATAACCTCCATGATGCTGGCAAGTCCGCCGCCATCTCTGATGATTACATAGCCCAGGGTAATCATACCGGTTATCATGAGAAATGCACACAGGGTATCGGTAAGTACTACAGCCTTGAATCCGGATGAGGTGTAGATTACGGTAACCGAGGCAAAGATCAGAAGTCCAAGCTTGTAATCAAGTCCTGTAATTGCAGTGAAAATCTGTGCTCCGCCGATAAACTGTCCTACAACCATGGCGGTGAAGAAAATCAGTAGGACGATGGATAGAAGCAGAGTAAGTGATTTGTTGGCATAACGGTAATGAATCACATCAATAATTGTGTATGCCTCAATCTTTCTGCCGATGCAGGCAAGTCTTTTTCCTATCAGACCTAGAAGCAGAAAGCCTGTAATGATCTGAGGAGCTGCAAACACAACCCAGCCAAAACCAAGATTCCAGGCAACACCTGGACCTGAGATGAATGAGCTTACAGAACCATAGGTTGCAACCAGTGTCATGGCCAGCACAATACCGCCCAGAGAACGGTTGGCAACAAAATACTCTTTTTTGAAATTCTCAGCCTTTTTCAGATCTTTTTTGGCGTAGACGCCAATCATAATCATCAGAGCAAGAAAAACGAGAACTGGAACTAGTGTCATTTATTTATCTTCCAAATCAAAGTCTTTCATAAAGTATTTAATCAGCACAGCGACTCCAACAACAGAGAGCAGGTATCCTCCAATGCAGGAGACCACAAACCACAGTGGCATCTGCCATAGAGTTGCCTGACAGTTCTGCAGGATAAAAATTGCTCCCCAGAAAAATACAAATATCACCACAGAAAGGATAAGCGTATAGAGTGCTTCCTTATCCATCTGTACAAATTTCTTTGCATAATGATTGTGTTTACTGTTCATAGTCAAACTCGATTTAAAACAAAAAAATTGTTAATAATCCTTAGTCTGTGTTACCTGACTTTTACTGAAAGTTTAGGTGATTATAGAAGAAAAAAAGCAGCTAATTTGTTTTTTAGCTGCTTTCTGTAAAAAACACTGTTTTATTTAAGCAGTTTTTTTACAAAATCCTTTAAAGCAGGAGCTAAATCAGGATTTCTCATAGCATATTCGATAAAGGTTTCAACATAACCCAGCTTGTTACCGCAGTCATGTGATTTACCGACGATATTATAAGCCTCGATATCCATCATCTGCATCAGAATCTCGATGGTATCTGTCAGCTGGAACTCGCCACCGGCACCAATAGGAGTCTTCTTGAACAGTGACCAGATTTCTGCTGGCAAGACATAACGACCAACAACGGCAAGATCAGATGGTGCCTCATCCTGCTTTGGCTTTTCAACCATATCTTGGATCTTGCATGACTCACCAGGCTTTAACACCTTACCCTCAATGTCTACAATACCGTAGCTTGAAACACTCTCGTGAGGTACCTTCTCAACCATAATCTGAGGTGCACCGGTTGCCTCAAACTTTCTAACCATTGCAGACAGGTTGTCTTTCTTAAGATCTGATGCCATGTCATCAATGATTACATCAGGAAGAATAACTGCAAAAGGATTCTTTCCTACGATAGGGAAGGCACATGAGATTGCGTGAGCCAGACCCTTTGATTCACCCTGACGTACATTCAGAATTGAAACATCACTAGGAATGATGTTCTGAATTTCTGCCAGAAGCTGTCTTTTAACACGTTTTTCTAGTGTTGCTTCCAGCTCGAAAGAAGTATCGAAGTGGTTTTCAATGGCATTCTTTGAAGCGTGAGTTACCAGAACGATGTTTTTAATATTTGCCTCAATTGCCTCGTTTACAACGTACTGAATCAGAGGCTTGTCTACCAGCGGAATCATCTCCTTTGGAATAGCCTTGGTTGCTGGTAATAAACGGGTACCCAGTCCTGCAACCGGGATCACTGCATACTTAATATTTCCGTAATTCTGATCTGGCATTTTATTACTCCAAATATTTTATTTTTCTAGGTTTTTCATTATGTCTGGATATTTTTTTAATAGCACAAAGCCGCAGATTAACGCAAAAATACCATTTAAAATTGCGTTTCCAAAGGTTTTGTAGTCAACCCAGATTTCTTCTGCCTCTACCTCGGTTACACCGATTAGTGCTGGAAGGTAGAATGCGATAACGATATTTAAAAGGCCTGCTGCTACAAAGAAAACCATCCACCATACACTTAGAGTGTTATAGGCTTCCTGAGGCAGTGGCAGCTCTTTTTCAAACAGGAAGGCAAATGGATTTTTCTTCAGGATAAACTGGAACACAAAAATAGTTGCTGCAAACAGGAAGTTTACTACTGTAACCTTCCACTTGATGATTGAAGGATCATTCAGAAGTACTGTTGGCAGACCGAACAGCAGTACAGCTGCAACTAAAAAAATCTGCATTCTTGAAAGCTGCTTTGTCATTGCATATTCAACAGCAGTCGCAATAATGCAGGCTACAACAATTACAGCTGTAGATAAAATCAGATTAGATGTCATTTTGTAGGTTATAAACCATAAAATGACAGGTAGAAACTGTAATACTTTTAACATGTTATTCCTAATTTATGTTGTGACTGCCGTTGCTTACTGAACGGAGTTCTGTATCTGTTCAGAGCCTTGTGTGTTAGTAACCTCATTCTGAGGAGCTCTGGTTTCATTTTGTGCAGAAGTTATTTTATCATCAGATTGCACTGTTTTGGTATTCTGTTTCTGATTAAGTTCCTGATCAAGCTGTTCCTTGGTCAGTAAATCATTAACCTTTAGTACAGGCGGCTCCATTCTTGAGTAGAAGATACCCTTGTTATCAGCCTTGATGATTTTAATCTGCTCATCTAAAAATCTGATTTCATCTCCGAAACTCAGATCATAACTTAAGGTTGGTTTTGAAATGGTGGAGCAGTCATTAACTGCAAATTTTAAAGTATTGCCGTCGCGACCGAAGTAAACCAGTGATGGGGCACAAAGACCTTCAGTGGTATGACTTTTCTTGGTTACCACATAGCTTATGGAATCATCGACGGCACAGGAATTTACTTTCAGCGCAGACTTTACGCATAGTGTCTTTGGGGTCTGTTTTCTTATGACAAGATAATCAATCGGATCACAGACTGAGCAGCTTTTTACTTTCTGACCAGCCCCGTTGTCAGTTGAAAATAAAACCTCTTCAGCATCTATCTGAAGTGCTCTGTATTCTCCCTGAGGGATGGTAATTGCGTTCGATACTGTATCAAATGGAATTATCAGATAATGATTGGTGCAGGTTTCATCTGCAATCTTCAGAGATGAGCCCACCGCAGCAAATGCGGTTTCATTTGTTTTAGGTCTGTAGGAAAGATTGCATACGCTTATCTCAGATGCGTCTGCAGCTCCACAGAAGGATAATGCTAAAGGTATAAGTAATAAAGACACTATTTTCATATGACTGTAGTATATCAAACTTACCCGTAACAAAAATGAAACGCAGATTAAAGAAAATCAATAATTTTTTGATTCTTAGAGAAAAATCAAGAAAACCACGGTATTTCTCCGTGGTTTTGGGGATTATTCGTTGAAAACACCAAAGTGTTCCATTGAGAATGCGACTCTCTCCTTGATTGAGAGTCGATGTTTCTTGGTGATTGCTTCAATCAGTCGCAGTCTTGGCAGAAGTCCTGCGTTGTTACAGGTCTGAATTGCAAGACCAGGACGGGCATTAAGCTCAAGAAGCATTGGGCCTCTGTCTCTATCAAGAACGATATCTGTTCCGATATAGCCAAGTCCTGACATGTCATAGCAGGATGATGCCAGCTCTAAAACCTGATGCCAGTGAGGTACCTTTAGCAGACTCAAATCCTTGTCGGTATCAGGATGAATTGAAACAGGCTCGTTGAACTGTACGGCACGAACTGCACGTCCGGTTCTCAGACAGATACCAACACCCACGGCTCCCTGATGCAGATTTGCCTTTCCATCGGATGCTGCAGTTGAAAGTCTCATCATACTCATGATAGGGAAGCCCTGGAACACAATCACACGTGTATCAGGAACACCATCATAGCTGTAGCCTGAGAAAACATTATCAAAGTGAATCAGATCCTCAATCAGGGCGATATCCTGTTTTCCACCTAATGAGAAAAGACCAGCCAGAATATTGGTGATATGTCTTTTTAGTTCATGAGTAGGAATTTCCTGACCTGAAGCCTTAATAAAGTTACCTGAGGTCTTTGATCTGTCCTTGATAACCAGAATTCCCTTACCGCCTGAACCGTGAGCAGGCTTGATACAGAACTCTGTATGGTCTCCGATAATATTGAAGATGTCCTCAACCTGATGCTGATTCTCGACAGAACCGATAAGTACAGGTGTATTTACATGGTTTTCAAGAGCAATCTTTTTGGTTAAAAGCTTGTTATCAACCAGAGGAAACAGGGAACGCTTGTTGTATCTGCCAATATAATTGACATTACGCTGGTTCATTCCCATGATACCGTCGTCTCTCATTTCAAATGGAGACGCATAACGGTTTTTAAAATCTTTTAACTTTTTAAGAAGATCCATTATTCATGATCCTTCTTTGTTTCTTCCTCTTCAACCATGTGCTGAGCCTGTTTCTTCCAGGTTCTGTAGGTATTATGAGGATCAGCCTTAATCTCTTTTAATTCTTCCTTTAGTCTTACAGCCTCAAGCTCGGTTTCATCACCGTTTCTGAAGTTCTTGATCTGTACTGCAAGTGGCTTGAATCTCTTCATCTCAGACAGTCTGAAGCCGGTATAGTTACCCATAATCAGAACTAAAGCCAGAAGAATCAGCTGCAGACCTAAGAAGTTGAAGCTTAGGTGCTGGATAAAGAAGCTGCTCATAGACAGGTATGCACATACTGCAACAAACAGTGAACCGCCACCCTGCTTGATAACTTCCTTATAGCCTTCCTCTTCCCACAGAATACTCATTCTCTCAATTGTCCATGACAGAATAATCATAGGGAAGAATGTAATCTTAACACCCTCGGTAAGACCGATCTTATAGGTAAAGAATGAAATGAATCCAATCAGCGCAATAACTGTGATAATAACTGCCGAAATTCTGGCTACAAGCAGCAGATTCAGGTGCGACAGCCAGGAGCGTACTATCAGACCAACACCTACAATGGATATGAAACCAATCAGACCAATCCATAGTGAAGTCTGAAGGAATGACATGGCAATCAGAACAGGCATGAAGGTACCGGAGGTCTTGATACCAACAATAACACGAAGGAATACAACGATAACCACACCGATAGGAAGCAGAAGCAGAGACTTGAACAGTGACTGCTCTTCAACTGGAAGTGCCTGAAGAGAGAATGGAATCAGCTCTTCACCTGCAGCCATATCGATATTTGCCTTTCTGTTACCGGCTTCAATAGCACTTACAGAGTTGCTGATAGTGGTGAAGCTTACAGATGCATGCTTACCGCCTGCAACATCAAGAAGAGAGGTGCCGTTATCAGTCCAGATAATCTGGTTTTTCTTTAGACCGCTGTGGCCGTTCTTTGGATCAAAAATCTTGTATTCGGTCTTGTCAAAAACTGCTACATAGTTGTGTAGTCTCTGATTTCTTCTGCCGTCTTTAAGATCAAGCACACCCACGGTTCTTGCATGAACATGACCAAGATTCAGAATGTGAACCACAAGCTCTGGCTTTGAATATTTTGATAAAAGCAGAGAAGTGATCTCATTATCAAGTGAAAGTTCATGAATAATCTGGTTTGCAAATGAGTATGGATTTGAGCTTCTTGAGCCTGCGACTGATGCAATCTCTCTCATTGCAGTTGCATATGGTTCAGCCTCAACGTTCTCAATTAAGGCTGGAACAATCATTGAGCTTTCCTGTGATTTCTCATCAACAAGAATATCTGCAGTATAGTAAAGGATCTGTAGGCCCTGAGGATTTCTCTTGGTCCATTCTACAAAGGTGGTGCCGTCTTTCTTTACATAGTTAACACCGTAGCCAAGAGATGCTGTGTTCTGCTGCAGCTGGGTGAAGCCAGGCTGTACAGCTGGCAGTGAAAGCTTAACTTCACTAGCCTCGCCAATATTCGGCTCAAATTCAACCTTAGCCTCTACTGTCCAGATTTCTCTGGCAAGATTAGGAACGAATGGGACATTGAAGGTGATTCTCTGATAGGCAATCAGCAGAATACCTGCAAGGAAAAGAATTGCTGTAACAAAATAAAATAATCCGCGGGAAACCATTTTTTATCCTTGATAATCAGTATATTATGAACGACTCTTTTTAGAATTCTTAGATAGCTCTAAAGCTGCCTTTTCTTTCTCAGTCAGTTCTTTTTTCTTCTCATCTTTTTTCTTTTCGTCATTAGTCTTCTTTACAGGATCTTTCTTAATGGTAGGCTTGCTGCCATTCTCTGTTTCGATCTTGTCTCTAACAGATGGTAAAGCTTTATCAGGATTGGTTCCAAGACTCTGACCCTTGTCTGCTGACAGGGTAGCAACCTGACCGCCTGCATTTTCTTTCTGCATCTCGTCATATTTCTGATTTACATCGACCCCTTTCTTTTTGTTGTCTTCGTAATCATCGATAGAGATAATCAGCAGGCCATCCTTGTCTGCTCGTTTCTGAACATTGTTTCTAGATACATCAACAACTGCGATATCTGTCAGCAGGTTTCTGCCGATCAGCAGGGCAAACTGCATCTGAGTTCTGTCAATCAGGTTGAATTCAGCCTCGGTTGAATAGTCACCGATTTTGATATTCAGTTTAACAACTGAACGGTAGCTGTAACCGTCAATTGAAGACTGTCTTAATCTGGTCTGTTTTACATAAGGAGCTTCAACATTGATAGTACGGTCGTTGTGAACAATATTAAAACGAAGCCACTTCTTTCCGTTTCGTTCAAATTCAACAACATCTGAGGCGCTGATGGAAGACTGGGAAGCACCGGTATCGATACGTGCATCGATGGTTGCATTTGCTTCCTTTACATAAACATATTCTTTCTGACCTAAAATCATCTTTCCGTCAGGAGTCTGCAGATTATAGTTGCGCAGAGGTTTAATCATCTTTCCTCCAAGGCTTTCGCGTTCTGCAAGAATAGCATCGTATACATACTGATTCTGTCTCTGTACTGATTTTAGTTCTTCTAAAACCTGTCTGTGCAGTTTGAGATTAGCATTCTCAATTTCTGATTTGAGACCGCTTAGGGTAGCTCTCTGAGAATTTAACTCTCCATTGATGCTGTCAATGGTTCCATTAAGTTTGGTGAATTTGTCATTGATATCTTCATCTGAAGATGCTGCCATAGCAGACTGGCATACAAAAAAAACGGCAGTGGCTAGTATTTTTGCATTAAGACGCATTTTTATTGTCCATATTGTTCTTGGAAATTTCCAACCGTGAAATATAGCACAAATCACAGATGGCGATTAAGCATCGGCCAAAATTATTTAAAATAATTTAGTTGATTTTTTCTTTTTTTTTGCTTGTTTGATTGTTCGGGATTTTCATTGTAAATATGTTGACTTAGATCTCGATTAGTTACAAATGATAATAATAATTATTACTAATAATTGAAAACTGATTTTCTTTTAATTAATATATAGATAGGTTATTTCCAAAATGTTGTGAAGATTGTCTATTTATTAATAAGGTGTATTTATGAATAATCAGATGAACGTAAGTCGTTTAAGACCGGATCATACAGGCTGTATCGGAACAGGTGTTCCTTTTCAGAGAATAAGACGTGTAACAGGTTATCTGGTCGGTACTCTGGACAGATTCAATGACGGTAAAAGAGCAGAGGAGTCTCAGAGAGTAAAGCATCTCCATGTATCCTAAGTTTTCTGAACTAATATAGGGCCTTGATTTTTCCTATTGAAATTGTGACCTTTGCTCATATAATAGGAAAAAAATCTTGAATATTAAGGTCCTAATGTTATGAAAAAATTATCTCTCCTATTTTTAGGTGTTGCTCTTTCCTTAAATGCATCTGCAGCATGGCAGATTACTCCATACGGTTATTTCTCATCAAAGGCTGATGTAAAAGGCACTTCAAACAAGGCTTCATACTCTGTTTACGGTTTTGATGCCAAGAGTGAGCACTTTGGCTTTGGTTACAAGAGAACCTCATATGATTTTGACAGAAAAGCTGGATTTGATGATCTTAACCTGATCTATGGTTCTGTTAACTATGCTGATTCTCTAGTTGGCAATCTTGGCTATGCCGTTGGTACCTACCTGTCATTCGGTTTTGAGGATGAAATCAAGGTAGCAAAGAGCTATGATTTGATTCCAACCGCAGCTTTAACCTATGATTTTGAAAACGACTGGTCAATGATTGCTGGTGCCGGTGTTTCTTTCAACAAGGCTAATAATTTCGGATTCGGTATTATCGGTCTTAAGTACAGAAATCCATCAGATATGGGCTTATCTGCATCAATCGCATACCCAAGAACTATGGTTAACTACAGATTTACCGAGGTATTTGCTGTAGGTGCTGATGCCGGTGCTATCCGTGATGGTCACTACTATCTGGATAACTCAAAGACTTACGCTTATGAGAAGGGCTATGAGGCTAACCTATATGCTCTGATTACTCCAATCAGCCAGTTATCAATCAAGGCTGGTGTTGGCTACAATATCGACAGACAGATTAAGTTCTATGAGAACAGAACTTATGTTGGCAAGATGAAGTTTGAAAACGAAACCAACTTCTTTGTTAACGGTTCTCTATCTTTCTAAAGACTGATCTTACTTAAATATCGTGCAGTTACAGTAAAAAACTGTAACTGCATTCTAGCTAATCCTTTCTTATCAATCCGTATACTTTTTTCAGAGTCAGTCCCTGTATAACAGTTGTGAAGAACACTATTGCATAGGTTGCTCCCATTATGTACTGGAAATGTTCTTCGCTGACCATATTCTGTGTGCTCATAGCAAGAGCAATGCACAGACCTCCTCTGAGTCCGCCCCAGGTCATAAGTGTAGTAAATCCGTTTCTAGAGAAGTTGTCTGGTATTTCCTTTATAAAGAAGGTACAGAAATAGACGCTTGCTCCTCTGCCTATAAGATTACTGAAGATAGTTGCAAGGCAGATTACCAGCACGGCATTCATGTTCATGATGAGAAGAACAGATAGTCCCATGATTACGTAGAGTACTGAGTTTAAAAAATGATCAATTGCCTCCCAGCAGACATCAAAATTGCCGAATGATGCCTGAACCTCCTCAGTCTGTTTTTCTCTCCAGCTGGAGAACATGATTCCGCAGACAACACAGGCTATTGCTCCAGAGCAGTTAAAGTACTGACAGAGAAGGTATGAGAGTGAAACACAAAGAAGACTTATATATATTCTCTGTTTAAAATCATCTTCCTTGCTTAGAAGATTAAAACAGATAAAACTTACAAAGGCACCTATTACCATTGCTCCTGCCAGCTGGTGAATAAGTACTGAGAATACTGTACTGTCAGGTGTCGCATTGGCTATTACAAGTCCTGAGAAGCAGACAAATACCGCAACACCTACACCGTCATTAAGAAGAGATTCTGCCTCGATTAAAAATCCGGTTTTCTGTGGCAGACCGAATTTGTTAAGAATACTTGTTGCTGCAATAGGATCGGTAGGTGAGATGATACTTCCCAGCATCAGACATTCAGCAAAGGACATTCCGATTGAAAAGACTCGGACAAAGGCATAGAAAATCAGACCGTAGATAACAGCCCCGAGAAATGTTGCCAGAAATGAATATATGCCGACAGATCTGGCCTGTTTTAGAAAGTCTGATATTTTCAGATGACAGGCGCCTGCAAACAGCATGAAACACAGAGCTCCGTCCATCAGGAAAGATTCTATGTTGATTGGCTGTAATTTTTCCAGAACTTTTCCTATAGAGGTATCCAGGAAATAGTTGCTCAGTCCGATAAATACTGCGCCTAATACAGTTGCAAAAAGCATTAGAGCAATTTCATAGGAAAAATGAAAGAATTTTCTGTTAATGAAGTTAAATATAATAACTAGAAACAGCAGGGTGATTATAAGTGGAAGAAAATCTGTCATTACATGTATCCTAAAAGCCTGACCTACATGGTTATTATAGTTTGCGATATATATAAGCTCGGTCAGGGATTGCGATGTTTGAGACATTGTCTACAAAAAAGCAGGGCACTTGTACCTATAGTCTTTAAATAGAGGTGAGTCTGTTGATTCAAAATACGAACGGCATCATATTTTCTCGGCACATGTTTTTTATTGATTTTTTTTGTTAAAATACACAACACTTAAAAATCAATACAGTAAAGAGTAGTATAATTTGTCCTGTTCGTGGATTTAATGATTATTGTAACAGGTCAGATACGTCGATTGTTTTGACTGCTGTTTGCGGTTTTATATGGCACATTATGTTAATAGGATCGCAGATTTAAAGGATTTCATAAATAAACTTTCGCGGAATTCTTTTTATCAGGAATTTTGTGGAGAAGTTTTTTTAAATTTTATTTATTAAGGTACAGTTAATATGAGTTGGCTTGAGAATCTTTTACACAAAGCAACTCCATCAATTATTGGTGGAACCAAACACGAGATCCCTGAAGGTGTTTGGACAAAATGTTCAGCTTGTGATCAGGTTTTATATAGAGCAGAGTTAGAAAGAAATCTTAATGTCTGCCCTAAGTGCGGTCATCATATGCACATCAAGGCCAGAGTTCGTCTTGATTCATTCCTGGATAAGGATGGCAGAGAGGAGCTTGCTGAGGATTTAGAGCCAAAGGATATTCTAAAATTCAAGGATCTTAAGAAGTACAAGGATAGATTCACTGCAGCCCAGAAAAGGTCAGGTGAAAAGGATGCTATCGTTGTAATCAAAGGTTCTTTAAAGGGCCTTCCTGTTGTAGCCTGTGCTTTTGAATTTGATTTCATGGCTGGTTCCATGGGTTCAGTAGTTGGTGCAAGATTCTGTGCCGCTGTTGAGGAATGTCTGCGTACCCACCGTGCATTAATCTGCTTTGCAACCTCAGGTGGTGCTCGTATGCAGGAGTCATTATTTTCACTTATGCAGATGGCTAAGACTTCAGCTGCTCTTGCCAAGTTATCAAAGGCTCATCTTCCATTTATCAGTGTTCTGACCGATCCAACCATGGGTGGTGTTAGTGCTTCACTTGCAATGTTAGGTGATGTTAATATCGCTGAGCCTAATGCTCTGATTGGTTTCGCTGGTCCTCGTGTTATCGAGCAGACTGTGAGAGAGAAGCTGCCAGAGGGCTTCCAGAGAGCAGAGTTCCTGGTTGAAAAGGGTGCTATCGATATGATCGTAACCAGAGCTCGTATGAGAGATGAGGTTGCTGATCTTGTTGCTCTTCTTTTAGGTTCTCAGAATCCTGACACTCCTCTGATTGAGGTAAAGACTGCAGCTAAACACCGTAAGAAGGCTCAGAAGACACAGAATTCTGTTGACGCTCAGCTAGTTGAATCTTCAGGTGTTAAGATTTAGGACATTATTCTCTGCTTTGGCAGAGAATTTTGTTGATATAGGATGACTAATAAAAAAAATAGCGATAAGCCTGGCTCTCTTGATGCCTGGCTTGATTATATAGAAGGCCTGAATCCTACTAAAATGGAACTGGGCCTTTCTCGTGTTCAGAAAGTTATTTCCAGACTTTCTTTAGATTCTCTTGAACAAGCATTAAACTCATA
>JAGDBH010000055.1 GCA_017959135.1 Succinivibrio sp.
ATCAAGAGTAGGCGAAATGCCTTCAATATTTAAAGACTGAGTGAGCAATGCTTCTTCCAGAGAATTCTCGTCAAGAATGATACAGCCTGCATCGATTTTTCCGCCTGATGCAAGAATCAGAGCTCGCTGCATTACATTATCAAGCTCTCTGACGTTTCCAGGCCAAGCATATGATAAAAGCTTTTTCTGAGCATCTTCAGTAAGCTCAGGAATTGAAATAGATGCCTCAGATGCATGCTTTGACAGTACAGATTTAGCAATTGGAATGATATCCAAAGGTCTCTTTGATAAAGGAAGCCATCTTAATGGAAAAACATTTAATCTGTAATACAGATCCTCTCTAAATTTCTTTTCAGCAACAGCCTGCTTTAAATCTCTGTTTGAGGTTGCAATAACTCTGACATCAAGAGAAATAGTTTTTCTTGAACCGAGTCTCTCGACTTCTTTTTCCTGCAGAACGCGTAATAACTTGGCCTGAAGAGATAAATCCATTTCTGTTATCTCATCTAACAGAATTGTTCCCCCCTGAGCCTGTTCAAACTTACCAGGGCATGCCTGAACAGCACCTGTAAATGCGCCTTTTTCGTATCCAAATAAAGTTGATTCAAGCATAGTATCAGGAATTGCAGCGCAGTTGATAGCTACAAAAGGGCCCGATGCACGAGCAGATTTATCGTGAATATATCTTGATAAAACCTCTTTACCAGAACCTGATGGGCCGGTAATCATTACAGTTGCATCTGTAGATGCCACTTTAAGAGCAAGAGCTAAAAGCTCAGATGTACTTGGATCTGCAAATACAGGCTCGCCGCTTGCAATCTTGCTTACAGGAACATAGCGAGAAACCTGATTTAATAATACTTCTGGAGCAAATGGTTTAGACAGGTAGTCAATAGCACCATCACGCATTGCTCTGACCGCACCGTTGATATTCGCATAAGCAGTCATCAGAAGAACAGGAAGCTGAGGATATTTTTCATGGATGTTATTAAGAAGAGTATGTCCATCCATTCCTCCCATCTGGATATCTGAGATAACCATATCTATTCTGTTCTTGGAAAGCATCTCCAGAGCGGCTTCGCCACTGGATGCCTCAAGACAGACGTAACCTGTTAGCATTAATGTATCGACGATAGCTTCTCTAAGTTCGCTATCGTCGTCAACAATTAGAATCTGGCTATTACTCATTTAAAAATCCTTAATTCAGGCAACATTATCAGTTGTCCTCATACTTTCTGTCGGCTCTAATGTACCTTCATATTTTGGAATTATCATTGAAAAAACAGTTTCTTTTTCATCTGATAACAATTGTAGACTCCCCTGATGAACTTTTGCTACAGCAGCAACTACAGCCAAACCAAGACCGGTTCCATTGCTCTTTGTGGTAAAAAACGGCTCAAAAATCTTTCTCTGAACATTCAAAGGAATCATTGGACCATCGTTTTTTACACTGATAACAATATTTTTTTCATCAGCTTCCAGCTTTATATTAACTTTTTTTGCACCTGCTTCAATGGCATTTGTCACTAAATTTGTAATTGCTCCGTTTAATGCAGTTACATTACCCAGAATAATCATTGGACGAGGACCTATGTCCGTAGTCAGTTCTGCTCCATGCTTTTCAACAAGAGAAACTACACTGCTTGAGACATCTTCCACAATATCAACAGCATCCAGTGACTTAACAGATTGTTCTCCTGATCTAGCGTACATCAGAATATCGCTAACCTGTGATTCAAGAGCCTGAAGTCTAGACATTAGCTTCTTCTGGAATAAACCTCGTGAAGCAGGAGGAAGCTTTGCATTCCCCAGATTTGCTGCATAAAGTATTGCTGCAGAAAGAGGGGTTCTAATCTGATGGGCAAGAGAGGCTGCCATTTTTCCCAGAGAAGATAATCTCTCCATATGATTAAGCTTATCTGTAAGCTCTCTGGTTGCAGTCTGATCTGTCATCTGAACCAGCTGACCATGAGATAAAGGCTTTGTAGAAACCTGCAGTCTTTTTCCATTTTTTGTCGAAATTTCCTGACCATCATCCTGTTGAGGACGGAAAACCTCCCCGATAACCTGATACCATTTTCTGCCAATAAGGCTCTCTACACCAAGCATATCAAGTGCAGACTGGTTGACTTTGCACACTACACCGCGCTCATCCAGTATGATTATTGCTGAAGGCTCTTTCTCAAAAATTTCCTGATACAGTTCTGCATCACTTACGAAATTTGGCATAAAATCTCTCCAAATTACTTTTTTGGAAAAATATTCAAATTTTATGCCATGAATTTTTATGGTTAAGAATCAATTAGATAGTTATTATATATAAATTTTCTGACAAATTTATGGCGAGATTATTTGAGATCAACTGTTCTTGTAAA
This sequence comes from Succinivibrio sp., assembly GCA_017959135.1. Lineage (GTDB taxonomy): Bacteria > Pseudomonadota > Gammaproteobacteria > Enterobacterales > Succinivibrionaceae > Succinivibrio. Next base: position 2,376 of record JAGDBH010000055.1, read on the forward strand.
CTCCTCAAAGAGATTGTATCCATCCCAGAAGAAATCAAAATCCAGGGTATGACCGATTTTTACAATCCTATCAACACCTTTTAATCCCTGTAGCAGAACTTCACTTATCTTTTCACTATCCCCTAAATAAGCAACGCTCTGACAGACATTATCATCCAGTACCTGCTCAATTTCTGTGAGATCATTACATTCAACTTCAAAGAAGTAGCCAGAATTTCCCTTATAAGTCATAAGATTAGGGTCGATTCTATTTACTTCAACTCTGTAAATATAATTGTCATGTTTACAAACCTTATCTATGTACTCAGTTGAAGCTGCAGTCTCATAAGCTAAAGTCAGTTTATCAATACTCTGAATTGCCTGAAGATTGTATTTTTCCTTTACAAGAACAGCGAGTTCTTTCCAGAAACTCTCCTTTGCAGATTTAACATCCTTACCAGTCCAGATAATGGCCATAGGGCTGGTGCAGGCATTCTGATCTGAAAGATAGGTATCGTTATAAAAATCGGCAGCAACTCTTGTTTTATCCTTCTGAGCATTAAAGGAATCTGCATCAATTACTGCAATCGAATATCTGTTTGCAAAAGTAATCTCTTTAGCTCTAGGAGGTAATAAGGACTGTCTTAATTCTGCAATTGTATTGTTTCCTCCCCATACAACTCTTACGTTACATAGAGATGAGAACAAATCGTTTACTTCCTTGTCTCTGTCATATCTGACGATATTGATAAAAGGAGCAAGACTCTTGAATTTATCATTTTTAAGAAGCTCGTTTATAGCCTGATTGATGATATCAACCTGAGGAAATGGCTTACTTGAGACTCTTACAATATTAGAGTTGCCACAGATTAAAGATGAGAATAAAGAATAGGCATAATTAACAGGAACATTTGAAGGGGCAATATGGAAAACAGTTCCCCTGCCTAAAACAAGTTTATCCAGATCAAAGAATCTCTTCTTTAAACTTGCAACAGATGCTTTTCTCAGCCAGAAACCAAAGGTAAATACATCAGGGAATTCCTTTGATAAGGATGATGACATCAGATTTTTAGAAAGACATTCACAGAATTGAGTTATTTGAGAATCAAATGGTTTTCTCACCTTAAGTAAAGCAAGATTCTTAATATTCTGAATTGAACCTGATAGAACTTCTATTCTGTTAAATATCGAATCAGCTTCATTCTCTTGAGCAGTCTTTGCTTCAAAGGTATCGCTGCAGCCTCTTATCTCTGCTTTTGAAATTCTACCGTTAATTTCAAAATACTTACCTTTCCTCCCGCATGGGCAGTCATCCTCACCAAGAATTACACCTTCATCCTCTGTTAACAGGCTATGTCCAGGATAGGATTCAGGAATGGAGGATAGGACCTGAACAATACCAGACTCTCCGTAATCACATTCAGAAAAATCAGATGCTCTTCTGGTTATTACGTCAGAATATATACTGCTGTGGAGATGTCCACACTCACATTCCATATAAATGCA
>JAGDBH010000056.1 GCA_017959135.1 Succinivibrio sp.
AGATACAACCTCAATCCACTTGCTGTGACTCTTATCGTTAGAATTACCGTCAATACCGTCAATCTTTACATAGAAATCTGAAGCCATGATAAATCTCCTAAATTAACCTTTGCTCTAAACTGAGCCTTTAAGAAAAGACATTCAAATTTCAGAATGTCTTTCAATTAACGAAAATTACTAAACTTCCAGATGCTTAATCCTGCTTTATTATCTGGCAGATTAAGCATTTTCAACCTGATTGAAGTTAGCTTCTACTGCACCATCCTTAGTGCTGTCTGGCTTGATAGCGGTGTACTTCCAGGTGATCTTGCCTGCAACAAGCTCTACCTGCTCAACTGGTATATAGGCACCGTCTGCTCCGCTGAAGCTGTTCACTAGTGAATCTGCTCCATTACTACCTGAAACCACTGCCTTCACAGTTGCTTTGGAGACCTTTACATTCTCCATAGTAATTTCATAAATAGGCTCCTGCTTACCAGCAATAGCACGGCAAACCTGGAATTCAACCTTGGTAATCTTCTGACCAGACATACAGTACTGCTGAATCTTTGGGGTTGCCTTATCAATAAGATGAACAAATACAAATGGCTCAAAGGCACCACGACCTGAAACATCAGTTGCTCTACCTGCTCCTACGTTCTGAACAGAACCGTGAGAGAAAGATACAACCTCAATCCACTTGCTGTGACTCTTATCGTTGGAATTACCGTCAATACCGTCAATTTTTACGTAAAAATCAGATGCCATTTTCTAATCTCCTTTGATTGTTACTTGGCTCCGTTAGGAACCTTTGTTGTCAGTCTTAATGAAGTTGTTAAGCCTTCAAGCTGATAATGAGGTCTTAGATAGAATTTCGCATTGTAGTAGCCAGGCTGACCTTCAACATCCTCAACAACCACCTTGGCTTCTGCTAGAGGATACTTTGCCTTGACTTCCTCTGAAGCATTAGGGTCTGAGGTAACATAATTTGAAATCCAGTTGCTCAGCCACTTCTCCATGTCAGCTCTTTCCTTGAATGAACCGATCTTGTCACGGACAATGCACTTTAAGTAATGCGCAAAGCGGGTGGTTGCAAAAATGTAAGGCAGTCTTGCCGACAGATTTGCGTTAGCTGTGGCATCAGGATTGTCATACTCCTGAGGCTTATTTACAGTCTGACCACCGATGAATACTGCATAATCGGTATTCTTCCAGTGACATAGTGGTAAAAAGCCATTGTTCGAAAGTTCAGCCTCTCGACGGTCGGTAATTGCGATTTCAGTTGGGCACTTCATGGTCACACCACCATCCATGGATGGGAAAGTATGAGTTGGAAGAGACTCTACAACACCACCAGACTCAACACCTCTGATGTGTGCACACCATCCATAGTCGGTGAAGGAGCGGTTGATGTTTACGCCCATTGCATAGGCTGCATTCATCCAGTTATAGTTTTCTGAGTTGCCGTTACTGGTATCTTCTTCAAAATCAAAGCCTTCAACAGGATTGGTTGTAGCGCCGTATGGAGCACGACTTAAAACTCGAGGTAGAGTCAGAGCCACATAGCGGCTGTCTTCTGAATCACGGAAGGATCTCCATGCTGCATATTCAGGGGTGGAAAAGATCTTTGAGATATCACGAGGATTAGCAAGATCCTGCCATGAATCCAGATTCATGATTGATGGATCGGCAGCAGAGATAAATGGGGCATGAGCTGCGGCAGCAATCTGAGCGATACCCTTTATAACTTCAAGATCAGGTCCGGTATGGTTAAAATAGTAGTCGCCTACAATCGCACCGATTGGTTCACCACCAGCAGTACCATATTCCTCTTCATAGATCTTCTTGAAAAGAGGACTCTGGTCCCATGAGGTTCCCTTGAATTTCTTCAGAGTCTTGGCCACATCCTTCTTGCTGATGTTCATAACTCTGATCTTCATCTGAGTGCTTGTTTCAGTATTGGTTACAAGATAGTTTAGACCTCGCCAGGAGCTTTCAAGATTCTCAAAGTCCTTGTGATGAATAATCTGATTAACCTGAGAACTCAGCTTCTTGTCAATCTCAGAGATAATGCCTTCGATGGTCTTGACGGCACTGTCACTAACAAGACTTGCATTCTCAAGAGCCTGAGAAACAAGAGTTCTTACTGCGCCCTTAACGGCAGTATCTGCTTCCTCTGACTTTGGTTTGAATTCCTGATTAAGAAGCTTGTCAAAATCAGAAAGTTCCATCTCAGCAGATAGTGAGCCTTCTTCTTTTACTGTATCTGTCATAATTGTTTTTACTCCTTATCAGTCTTTTCTGCAGATTCATCCTTTGCCTTTTCAAGCTCGCCCTTGGCTTTCTCACTTAGAGCCTTAAGAAGAGCAGGATCTTCTAAAAGCTTTCCTAAAAGCTCCTCAGCACCGGTCTTGCCGTCCATGTAGCTTAAAAGATTAGCCAGCTGCTTTCTTGCCTCAAGAAGCTGCTTAACACCGTCAACCTTCTCAGCAACCTTGTCAGGTGAGAAATCCTCCATGCTGTTAAAGGTAATATCTACAGCGATATTGCCTCCATCATCGTTGAGAACATTAGGAACAGAGAAGGCAACTCTTGGTTTGATGCTTTTTAATCTGCTGTCAAAATTATCCGCATCAAACTCGACGAAGTTACGTTCTTCAACATTAGGAAGAGGATCCTCCGGCTTACCAGATAGATCTGCCATAACTCCCATAACAAATGGAAGGTTAACTTTCTTTTCAGCACCATAAAGTTCTACGTCATACTCAACCTGAACTCTCGGAGCTCTGTTTTTTGCTATAAATTTCTGAGAACTGCTGTTTGCCATTCTATTTCCCTATCCTTAATGTTGTTAAAAAATCATTCTTCGGCTTTCTGGATCACACCTAACTGCTCCATAGCCTTTGAAACCGAGTTTTCATCAATCTCGCGCATGATATCCAGAAGATTCATATCTGACATGCGCAGCGCTCTGTTCAATAAAAAAGGAAGCGGACTGGTTGGTTCTGTCTTTGCAAAGAAATCAGAACATTTCTTAATAAGCATCAATGCGTCACCACGATCTGAAACTACAAATGACTTGATGTCAAAACCAATACTCTTTCTTACTGTCTCGGCACTGTCGCCTGATACGTTCTCCTTTTCTGCTACGCTTTCTTCTCCGGCATTATCAGATTCATCT
>JAGDBH010000057.1 GCA_017959135.1 Succinivibrio sp.
AAAGAAAAGCAAAGGAATTATTTGAAAAGTCCTGTAAGGCTGATAATCCTGAAGGGTGTGTGGAATTAGCTAAACTCTACCTTAAAGGTGATGAGGATGATATTAAAATCGGCATGAAACTGTACGAGAAAGCCTGTGCCTTAAATTCAAAGGAAGCCTGCTGGGAAGCCGGAAACCTTTATGCGGTACCTAAAAACAAGTCAAGAAACAAGCCTGACCTTATTACAGCACTGCAGTTCTATCAGTACGGCTGTAATATTGATAGTGCAGACTGCTGCTACAATCTTGGTGTTTTATATGAATACTCTCCAGAGTTTAGAAAGGACGCAAACAGGGCAGCAGAGCTTTATGAAAAATCATGTTCTCTAAAAGATGGCTTTGGCTGCAATGCCTTAGGTACTCTCTATATGGAAGGAAAGGGGGTAGTTCAGTCTCAGTCAAAGGCTTTCTCTTATTTTGAGAAATCATGTAACCTCAAGGTTTCTGATGGATGTATGAATCTTGGTATTCTGTACAAGAACACACCAAGACAGAACAAAAAGCCTGATTATGCCAGTGCTTTAAAATATCTTGGAATGGCCTGTAACATGAACAATGGACTTGCCTGTGGTTATCTTGGTCTTATGCACGAGAAAGGTGAAGGTGTAGAGCGCAGCTATAGAAGAGGTAAGGAGTTTTACGAAAAATCATGCTCTCTAAAATCAAGCTTTGGCTGTGATATGGCCCAGAAACTTGATGATATTTAGTTCCCAGGAATCCTTTTTCTGCACTTCTTTGCACAAAAATCATTCATTTTTGGCATATCTTGCGTATTAACTTTAATCTATGTGTGTTTTGCTACAATAGCTCCATAGAATTTAAATTTATGGAGTGACTAATGTTCAGCAGTAAAGTTGTTGTTCCTACACAGGGTAGCGCAATTGAGATTGATGCAAACGGTAAGCTGATTGTTCCTGATAATCCAATTGTCCCTTTTATTCGTGGTGATGGTATTGGCGCAGATATTACACCTGTAATGCAGAAGGTTGTTGATGCTGCAGTTGCAAAGGCATACAGCCAGAAGAAAAAGATCTCCTGGATGGAAATCTATGCAGGTGGTAGATCTGTTGAGGTTTACGGTGACAATACCTGGCTTCCAGATGAAACCTTTGATTTCATCAGAAAATATCATGTTGCAATTAAAGGTCCTCTAACCACACCTGTCGGCGGCGGTATCCGTTCCTTAAACGTTGCTCTAAGACAGACTCTTGATCTGTACATCTGTTTACGTCCTGTACGTTACTTCAAGGGCGTACCTTCTCCTGTAAAACATCCTGAACTAGTTGATACAGTTATCTTCCGTGAGAATGCTGAGGATATCTACGCAGGTATTGAGTGGGAGGCAAACTCTGAAGGTGCAAAGAAGCTTATTGCTTTCCTTGAGAATGAAATGAATGTTAAGAAGATTCGTTTCACAGAAAACTGCGGTATCGGTGTAAAGCCAATGTCAAAGGCCGGTACTGAAAGACTGATTGGAGCTGCTTTTGAATACGCTATAGATCATGACAGAAAGTCTGTAACCATCGTTCACAAGGGCAATATCATGAAGTTCACTGAAGGTGCCTTTAAGAACTGGGGCTATAAGCTTGCTGAAGAAAAATACGGTGCTACAAAGGATGAAAAGGGCGTAGTAAGCTTTGTAAATCCAAAGACTCAGAAACGTATTGTGGTTAAGGATTGTATTGCTGACGCCTTCCTGCAGAACATTCTTCTATACCCTCAGGATTATGATGTGGTCTGTGCCATGAACCTGAACGGTGACTATATTTCTGACGCTTTAGCTGCAGAGGTTGGAGGCATCGGTATTGCTCCTGGTGCAAACATCGGTGCTGACAGTGCAATCTTTGAGGCAACTCATGGTACAGCTCCTACCATTGCAGGCACCGGCAAGGCAAATCCAGGCTCAATCATTCTTTCAGCTGAGCTGATGCTTCGTCATATGGGCTGGAATGAGGCAGCTGATCTGATTGTTGATGCAATGGAAAAGGCTATCAGTTCAAAGCGCGTTACTTCTGATTTCTCTGGTCTGATGGAAGGTGCAACCACCTTAACAACCAGTGAATTTGGAGATGAGATTATCAAGAATATCTAGCAGTTAGTTGCTATTGTTATCCGTCTGGCTGTTTTCATGTTGGTTAACAGCCGGCGGATTTTTTTATTTCTGCAGCATCGGCTTGAGCTTTGCTGTAAGAGGAATAAAGAAATGCACGATAGGTCCGGTGCATAAAGCTGCAAACAGAGTTCCCTCTCGAACTGCCTCAATCTGAGTGAAGTCTGTCAGGAACAGGGACAGAATTACAGCTGATGAAACCAGGAAGATATCAAAGAAAGTCTTCACAAAGCTGAAGGTTCTGTTAACCAGCGGGTGGAAAATCTTGATGAAGTATTCACCAGGTACCATTGCTACATTTGAGGTTACAGACAGCGAAACTGCCAGAGCCAGAAGAACAGTTCCTGATACCACCAGAATCCATGAAACGATGTAGCTTATTTCCTCTGGCAGAGAGATTCTAAGAAGATTCATTCCAAGATCAATCATAAAAGAGAAGATTAGACATACAGGAATCTGCATTAAAAGGTTCACTGCATGTTTTTTCAGCGGATCTTTTCCTATTGTGATGAACATTATCTGCAGTATCATCAGAAGAATATTGAAGATAAGAGTTGTTTCACCAAGAGTGAAGGATGAGTGCAGGGAGAGAACATAGTTTGCAGAGGAAATAGGTGTGGTTCCTATATTTGCAAATGTAATTGATGCGATGGCAATTCCCTGAAATACAACGGATAAAAAGAAAAGGGCATACCTTTTCAGTAATTCTTTTTTAGACACGATAATCCCTTCCAAATTTAATAAAAATTAAGAATAAACTAATCCACTTAATACTTTATGCATTAAGTGGTTATATATTTTTTAGGGGATTTTTTAGCGGGCGCGGAAGGTGATTCTGCCTTTGGTCAGATCGTAAGGAGTAATCTGAACGGTAACCTTATCACCGGTAAGAATTCTGATGTAATTCTTACGCATCTTTCCTGAGATGTGGGCCATAACAATATGACCGTTTTCCAGCTGAACGCGGAACATAGTATTTGGCAGGGTTTCTAGGATGGTGCCCTGCATTTCAATGCTTTCTTCTTTTGCCATATAAAAAAATAAATACCTAAATAATACTGGTTTAAGCTGATATATATGTTATATATCGTCTTTTCAACGTGCGCTATTATACAACAAAATTCAGAAATTCAAATCAAAAGCTAAGTTTTTTTTACAATGCGCCTCACACGAACAATCTCTAACTTTCACGTCGTAAAATCTATTAGCAATAATGTTGTGATCGATGATGCAAGAATATGACAACTTTTATTGTGATTGACTTCAAGAGGTATTCACAGGAAAACATAATTGTTATAATTCTTCTGAAGTTTGAATTCGCCAATGCACTAAACCGCAATCTTGCACATTTACCGCGGTTCAATGTGCGCATATAACATATAAAAAAAACTTTAATATTTTTGGAGTACGTATGACATTAAAAAAAGTTGTCATTACAGGTTACGGAATTGTATCTTCGATTGGTGTAGGCGTAGATGCAGTTTTAAAGTCACTAAAAGAAGGCAAATCAGGAATTAAAAAGGCTCAGGACTTTGTTGATAAACAAATGCGTTCCCAGGTAGCCGGTCTTGTAGATCTTGATCTGAAAGATCTTATAGACAGAAAAGTTCTTCGTTTCATGGGTGAAGCTGCCGCCTATTCATATATTGCCATGAAAGAGGCAATCAGTATGGCGGGGCTTACCGATGAAGACGTAAGCAATGACAGAACTGGTCTGATTGCAGGTTCTGGCGGTGGAGACACCAGAACTATTGTTGAATCAGCAGACATCCTTGTAGAAAAAGGTGTAAAAAAGGTTGGTCCTTATGCTGTTCCAAAGGCAATGAGCTCAACTGTATCTGCAAACCTTGCAACAGCTTTCAAGATCAGAGGCGCTTCAATGAGCGTAAGTTCTGCATGTTCAACCTCAGCTCACTGTATCGCACTTGCCTGTGATCAGATTGCTTTAGGCAGACAGGATGTAATGTTTGCCGGCGGTGGTGAATCTGCAGACTGGACTATCTCCTGCCTGTTTGATGGTATGGGAGCTTTATCAAAGGGCTTTAACGAGACTCCTGAAAAGGCCTCAAGACCATACGATGCAAACCGTGACGGTTTCGTAATCGGTGCTGGCGGCGGTATTCTGGTTCTGGAATCTGAAGAACACGCCAAGGCAAGAGGTGCTCATATTATTGCTGAGGTGGTAGGCTACGGTGCTACCTCTGACGGCTATGATATGGTTGCTCCATCAGGCGAGGGCGCATTAAGATGCATGAAACAGGCTCTTGCAAGCTGCAATTCCAAGATTGATTACATCAACACCCATGGTACAGCAACTGTATTAGGTGATATTAAGGAGCTTGAGGCTATTCGCGCTGTATTCGGCGATAACTGTCCTCCTATCTCTTCAACTAAATCTATGACAGGCCATGCTTTAGGTGCTGCCGGTGTTAATGAGGCTATCTTCAGTCTGATTATGATGCAGAATAACTTTATTGCACCTTCTATTAATATTGAAACCTTAGATGATAATGCTAAGGGCTTTGATATTGTCGCCAATAAGGCTCGTGAAGCAACCTTAAATACCATTATGTCAAACAGCTTTGGTTTCGGCGGTACTAACGCCACCTTAATCCTGGGTAAATATAATGGCTAAAGATACCCTTCGTTTAGACAAGGCTGTATCTCATAACTTTGATGTTCCTCGTTCTGCTGCTGC
>JAGDBH010000058.1 GCA_017959135.1 Succinivibrio sp.
GGGCCTGTGAGGTTGACTGTACGATCTTCATAACAGAGCTTACCATGCCTGATACATCTGAAAGATTGTTTGGAACAATCAGAGTATTGTTGGTCTTGGCAAGATTTGAGAAGGCTTCGATGTACTGCTCTGCAACCTTCAGGTTTACAGCGGTGTTGCCGCCTTCAGCCTGAGTTGCTGAGGCAATGGTCTCTAAAGCCTTGGCAGTTGCATTTGCAATGGCGATGGTAGCCTGAGCCTTACCTTCAGCGATATTGATTTCAGACTGCTTCTCACCTTCAGATTTAGCAATGGCTGCTTCTCTTGCACCGTTTGCAAGGTTAATCTGTTCCTGCTTTCTACCTTCAGACTCGAAGATAACAGCTCTTTTCTCTCTTTCTGCGGTGATCTGTCTCTGCATAGCCTGAAGAATAACAGCAGGAGGAGTAAGATCCTTGATTTCATAACGCAGAACCTTAACACCCCAGTTTAAAGCAGCCTCGTCAATTGCTGCTACAACCTGGTTGTTGATGACATCACGCTCCTCAAAGGTTTCATCCAGAACCATCTTACCGATTACAGAACGCAGAGTGGTCTGAGCAAGCTGGGTGATAGCCACGATGTAGTTTGATGTACCGTAGGAGGCTAGCTTAGGATCTGTTACCTGAAAGTACAGAATACCGTCAACTGAAAGCTGGGTATTATCACGGGTGATACATACCTGACTTGGAGTATCCAGAGGAATTTCCTTCAGTGAGTGCTTGTAGGCAACTTTATCAATGAATGGAATGATGAAGTTTAGACCTGGATTTAATACCTTGTGGAATTTACCCAGTCTTTCAATAACCCAGGCAGTCTGCTGAGGAATAACCTTGATTGCCTTAACTGCAAAGATAATTGCAATTATAATCAGGATCAGCGCAACGCTGCCGCCTGACAGATCCATATCTAAATACATTTATATGCTCCTTAATTACTTAGTTAAAATCAGTCTGGTGCCATCAACCTTCTCAATGCGGTAGATTCCTTTTTCCAGTGAGCCTTCACTGGCATAGGCTTTCCACTGTGCTCCACGGTAGTTAACAGTGGCACCTCCGTCAGAATCGGTATTCTCGACGTTAATAATCTGTCCCTTATCAAGATTGTCGCAATCCTGATTAGGAGTAAGCTTTTTTCTTATACTGCGTCTGAAGATAAATGCTGCAATCACGCCTGCAATAGCTACTATTGCCGCAACAATACACTGGGCTGTAAAGGATGTTCCCATGAAAGCAAAAACGCAGGCAACAGCACAGCCTGCCACCAGTGCCAGAAGATAGATACTTCCTATCATCATCTCCACACCTAAAAGCACAAGTCCCAAGATTAGCCAGATAAGATAGTTTTCCATGGCTTATTTCTCCTTCAGATTAGCTTTTCTTTTGTTAAGCTTTGATGAGACTATCGCAACAAATACCACAAAGAATATGAAAGGGAAGATTATGATTTCCTCATCTTCAGGTTGAACTACAACAGCAATAAAGCCGGTTACCAGAACTACAAATACAAAGCCAATGAAAAGCAGGGCCTTAAGGAACTTCTGGACCAGTGAATCATTGTTTTGGGCAGTGGCTGCCCCTTGGGCTGGAATATTTACTGAGGATGGATTTCTTTGCTGATTTTTGTTTGAAATGTTCTTTTCAATTGATGGACTGTTCATTTGTCCTGCATGCTGATTATGTTCTTTCTGAGATCTTGCAATCTCATCCTTGATCTCATCAATTGAGGTTTTTCCAAGTTTTTCAATCAGAGATACATAATCTCCGTCTCTTGGTTCAAATGGAATGTTGCTCATAGAGAGTCCCTATATCTCTTTGTTAGAGGTGAAATCTGACAGTCTTTTTTATGAGTGGACTGTTTTTTATTTGTTATTTTCTGCAGATTAAAACTGCTGTTTTGTATGAAAAAATTATAACACAGGCATCTGTTTTAATCGGGGATAAGTACAAGACTTTTTAACTTCGGTCAAAAAGATTCAGCCCAAATTCGTTTCTCTGTAATACTAAATATCAACATCTATATATAGTGCAGATTGTTTCCTGATATCTCTAGATTATCTGTGTTGCACTATTTTGGAAGAAAAAAGTCTTTAAAAATCAAATATATAAAAAATATATAGTTAACTGATATTATTAAGTTATTTTAGAGTATAATCACACAAATTTTTTTTAGGAGGATTTTATGTTACGCATTATGGAAGAGGCTCTAACATACGATGACGTTCTGTTAGTCCCAGCACACTCAACTGTTTTACCTAATACTGCTGATCTTCGTACCAGACTGACCTCCAATATTCAGCTGAATATTCCAATGATCTCTGCAGCAATGGATACTGTTACAGAATCCAATCTGGCAATCGCATTAGCTCAGGAAGGCGGCATTGGCTTTATTCACAAAAACATGTCAATTGAGCGCCAGGCTCAGGAAGTGGCCAGAGTTAAACGTTATGAAAACGGTATGGTAACCAAGCCAGTTACCGTTCACCCAGAGGCAACCATCCGCGAGGTTCTGCAGCTAGCTGCAAAATGCGGATTCAACGGTTTCCCTGTAGTAGATGAGAAAGAGAATCTTCTGGGTATTATCACTGGTCGTGACACCAGATTCCTAACCAAGCTTGATGTTAAGGTTCACGAGGTTATGACTCCAAAGGACAGACTGGTTACTGTTCGTGAAAACGAGTCTCGTGAAAATGTTCAGTCTTTAATGCAGAAACATAGAATTGAAAAGGTTTTAGTAGTTGATTCAACCTTCAAGCTAAAAGGTTTAATCACTGTTAAGGATTTCCAGAAGTCCTCAAACAAGCCAAATGCATGTAAGGATGCAATGGGCAGATTACGTGTAGGCGGTGCTATCGGTGCCGGTGCAGGTAATGAGGAAAGAGCAAAGGCTCTGGTTGAGGCAGGTGTAGACGTTCTTCTGGTTGACTCTTCACACGGTCATTCACAGGGCGTTTTAGACAGATTAAAGTGGCTTCGTAAAGAATACCCAGAACTTCCAATCATCGGTGGTAACGTTGCAACAGCAGCAGGTGCTTTAGCTTTAGCAGATGCTGGTGTTAACGCAGTTAAGGTTGGTATTGGTCCTGGTTCTATCTGTACCACCCGTATCGTTACAGGCTGCGGTGTTCCTCAGATGACTGCAGTTTCAAATGCTGTTGATGCTCTTAAGGGCTCAGATGTAACAGTTATCGCTGACGGTGGTATCCGTTACTCAGGTGATATTGCCAAGGCTCTGGCTGCAGGCGCAAACTGCGTTATGGTTGGTTCTATGTTCGCTGGTACCGAAGAAGCTCCAGGCGAGATTGAAATCTATCAGGGACGTTCATTCAAGTCATACCGTGGTATGGGTTCTTTAGCTGCTATGTCAAAGGGCTCAGCTGACCGTTACTTCCAGTCTGACAATGCAGCAGACAAGCTGGTACCTGAAGGTATCGAAGGTCGTGTTGCTTATAAGGGTATGCTCAAGGGCATTATCCACCAGCAGATGGGCGGTCTTCGTTCAGCTATGGGCTTAACCGGCTGTGCTACCATCGACGAGCTGCGTACCAAGGCTCAGTTCGTTCGAATCACCTCAGCAGGCTTCAGCGAGTCACACGTTCACGACGTTTCAATCACCAAGGAAGCTCCTAATTATCAGAGCCACGTATAAGAAACGTTAAAAAACAGAGCACCTGATGTATAATACTAGGGTGCTTTTTTATATCTTGTCCCGTAATATCTTTGAATTGTTCAGCTTACGGGATGACCTCAACAAGAGTAGTAAATATGTCTTCACAGAACATACATTCTGAAAAAATCCTCATTCTAGATTTCGGTTCACAGGTAACTCAGCTGATTGCCCGTCGTATTCGTGAAATCGGCGTATACTGCGAAATCTATCCTTTTGATGCAGATTTAAGCTTAATTAAAGAATTCAATGCTCAGGGTATCATTCTATCAGGAAGTCCTGAGTCTACCACTGAGGAAAATTCTCCTCGTGCGCCTTCATGGGTATTTGAGGCAGGCGTTCCTGTTTTAGGTATCTGCTATGGTCTACAGACCATGACTGTTCAGTTAGGCGGTACCGTTCAGGGCTCAAGCAAGAGAGAGTATGGCCACGCTACTGTTGAAGTTAAGGCTGCATGTCCTCTGTTCGATGGCCTGACAGATCATGTTGGTGAGAAAAAGCTTGATGTCTGGATGTCTCACGGTGACAAGGTTACCTCTATTCCAGA
>JAGDBH010000059.1 GCA_017959135.1 Succinivibrio sp.
GTAAACAGCAAGGGACACGTTGTTGTTCATCCAAACCCAAATGAAACTGATACCGAGATTGATCTTGCAGATCTAGTAAAGGAAAGATCAAAGCTTGGTCAGAGATTACCAGCATTATTCTGTTTCCCTCAGATTCTTCAGAACAGACTTTTTGATATTAACAATGCTTTCAAGGAAGCCCAGGAAGAATACGGATACAAAGGTGGCTACAACCTTATCTATCCTATCAAGGTTAACCAGCATCGCAGAGTTCTAGAATCAATCACCAGCTGTTGTACAGAGTTCGAACCAATCGGTCTTGAGGCAGGTTCAAAGGGCGAGCTTATGGCTGTGCTTGCACACGCAGGCAGAAATCAGTCAATGATTGTATGTAACGGTTATAAGGATCGTGAGTACATTCGTATGGCCCTGGACGGCGAGAAGATGGGCCACAGAGTATTCCTTGTTATTGAAAAGATGTCTGAGCTTAAGATTGTTCTTGAGGAATCAGAGCGTCTTGATGTTATGCCAAGATTAGGTGTTCGTGCCCGTCTGGCATCACAGGGTTCAGGCAAGTGGCAGTCATCAGGTGGTGAAAGCTCAAAGTTCGGTCTGGCCGCAGCACAGGTATTAAAGCTGGTTGCAACCCTAAAAGAGCACGGCAAGCTTGAATGGCTTCAGCTTCTGCACTTCCACTTAGGTTCACAGATGTCAAACATCCGCGATATTACCCGCGGTGTAAGAGAAAGTTCTAAATTCTTCGTAGAGCTGTCAAAGCTTGGAGTAAACATCAAGTACTTCGACGTTGGCGGCGGTCTTGGTGTTGACTACGAAGGTACCCGTTCACAGACAGACTGCTCTGTAAACTACTCACTGAAAGAGTATGCAAACAACATCGTCTGGACAATCGGTGATGCCTGCCGTGAGAACAACCGTCCAGAGCCAAAGATTCTGACTGAGTCAGGAAGAGCTCTGACCGTTTATCACGCTGTTCTTGTTTCAAACATCATCGGTATTGAACGTAACGAGTTTACTGTTCCAGAGAAGCCTCTGCCAGAATCACCTCGTGCTCTTTTCAATCTGTTCGAGACCTGGGAAGAGATGCACAAGGATGTAATCAGAAGATCACTTCGCGAGTGGCTGCATGATTCTCAGTACGATCTTCAGGAAATCCACGAGGGCTATGTTTCAGGTGACGTTACTCTGCAGCAGAGAGCTAAGGCAGAGCAGATCTACATCTGTATCTGCAAGAAGATTCAGCAGGCTTTAGATCCAACCAACAAGTCTCACCGTGTACTTATCGATGAACTTGATGAGAGAATGGCTGACAAGCTGTACCTGAACTTCTCACTGTTCCAGTCTCTACCTGATGCATGGGGTATCGATCAGATCTTCCCTGTACTGCCTCTTGAGAATCTGGACAAGCCTCTGACAAGACGAGCTGTACTGCTTGATATCACCTGCGATTCCGACGGTGCAATCTCTCAGTACGTTGAAGGCGACGATATTTCTAACACCATGCCATTCCCAGAGTATGACGTGGAAAATCCTCCTATGATTGGATTCTTTATGGTTGGTGCTTATCAGGAAATTCTTGGAAACATGCACAACCTGTTCGGTAACACTGAAGTTTATGACGTTTATGCATACGGAGACGGAAAAGTAAGCGTTTCTCTATCAGATGAAGGCAGCACCGTTGCAGATATGCTACGATATGTACTGCTAGATCCATCTAAACTTCTGAACGAATTCAGCAATGAGGTTTTAAGAAATCAGAATAATCTTGATGAAAAGACACAGCGTGCCTTCATCGAGGAGTTTAAATCAGGTCTATATGGTTATACCTATCTAGAGGAAGACTAAATGCAGACATTAAATCACGAAACCGATATTTCACTGGTATCAAATGCTTTTGGATTTCTACGTACACCGTTGAACTTTGACCCATATGACAGTGATGCCGATGTTGTAATCACAGGTGTTCCTTTTGATATGGCCACCTCTGGCCGTGCTGGTACACGCTTTGGACCTAATGCAATCCGCCAGATTTCAACTCAGCTTGCATGGGAACACTGCCGTTACCCATGGAAGTTCAACGTGTTAGATAAGCTGAACATTGTTGACTGCGGTGATCTTGTTTACTCATTCGGTAACAACCAGGATATGGTAGACAAGCTTACAGAGCATGCAGACAAGCTTCTGGCTAAAGGTAAGAAGATGCTGACATTCGGTGGTGACCACTTCATTACCCTGCCACTTCTTCGCGCTCATGCCAAGAAATACGGCAAGCTTTCTCTAATTCACTTTGACGCTCATGCAGATACCTATTCAAACGGCTCAGCATTCGACCACGGAACCATGTTCTATCATGCTCCACAGGAAGATCTGATTGACGTTAAGAAGTCTGTTCAGATCGGTATCCGTACCGAGTACGATGAGAAGGACGGTTTCTTAGTTCTTGACGGTGCTACCGCTAACGATATGTCAGTTGAGGAAATCTCTCTTGCTATCCATGAGAGAGTAGGCGGCAACAAGTGCTACATCAGCTTTGATATCGACTGTCTAGATCCTGCATATGCACCAGGCACAGGTACCCCTGTTGTTGGCGGCATGACTACAGATAAGATCATGAAGATCCTACGTGCAATGAAGGATCTTGATATTGTGGGTATGGACCTTGTTGAGGTATCACCTGCATATGATCATGCTGATATCACCGCTTTAGCAGGTGCTTCAATTGCACTTGAAATGTTATATATGGAAGGCTACAAGAGAATGTAATTAAACATTCCCGACACCTTTTGTCGATGTAAAAAACTAATCCTCAGCCTAAAGCTGGGGATTATTTCATTTATCACTCCCCTTTCCTGAATATTCAGCATCCAGAACGAAAAGTCAGATTCTTAGCCTCAGCATTATGTCTTTTGATGGATGCACTAAAACTTTCTGTACTACCGCAATACTGTGATCTTACACAGATGTAAACTAAAAAATAATAACTCCAAACTGACAAATTCAGAAAATTCAACAATATTTAAAGTAGTTAAGTTTTTAATTAGACCATTTGATACTTCAGTATCTTTTGAGACAATGAGGGGTTACGATGAAAAGGAACACCTTGAATAAAAGTGAAGATTTTACTTTTGAAGGCCGACTATTGCAGACTTCCTCAACTAACTGTCTTTATAAAAAGAATTCTCCTCGAATTAAGCCTATTGCTGTTGCTTTAAGTATCGTTCTTGCAGGATTATCATTCTCCAATCAGGTTGAGGCTGAAGCCTTTATGTCTCCATGGATAGTAGAAAAAGGGGAGACTGTAAATATTAATGGAGACAATCAAATAAATGTGTTCCCTACTACCAATAATGTAATAGCTGTAATTTAC
>JAGDBH010000060.1 GCA_017959135.1 Succinivibrio sp.
AAAAAGATTTCTCCATTTAAAATGCCTTTTGTACCTGTTGCATTCATCAGCATCGGTTTATGGCTGTGCATGAGATCCTTTGGTGAAGTTGTTTTCATGCTGGTTACATCCTGTAATTATCTTTTCACCTCAACCTTTATTATTCTGTATCTGCTTCCATACCGTTTTTCACTCAATGAGGAGCGAGCAGAGCATGGAATACTGTTTGCTTTGATGATGTTTATTCTAGGCATCATCGCCGGCTGGTGTAATGAGAATACAGGCTTTGCCATCTGTGCTGTTACAGGTCTTTTATGTCTGTACAAGCTTTTCAAACGCGAGCTTACCGTCTGGCAGGCTGCAGGCTTAATCGGTATGGGTATCGGCTTTTTAATTCTGGCTCTATCTCCTGGTAATGCTGCCCGCTATGACAGTATGGCTCAGAATAATTTTAATTATTTAAGCCACTTAATTAACACTGTACAGATTTTCTTTGTATCTTTAATCGAGAATCTGCCGGTAATTCTGTGCTACGTGTATTTCTATGTTCTATTTAAGAAAAACAATCTTAAAGAGAAGTGCACAACAGAGCTGTATGCTTCATATTACTGCTTTGCCTTAGGCTTCATTTCCCTGGCAATCATGATTTTCTCTCCTAATTTCCCAGGCCGTTCAGCCGCTCCATTTACCATGTTTGTACTGGCAGCTGATGTGGCTTTATATGCAGCTTTGAAAAAACACAGCATAAATCCTTTGAAGTCATCCTATAAAATGACAATTTATGCTTTATTTTTTGTATTTTTTGCCGTTACTAGTACAAATGCCTTTGGAGCTCTGTTCCAGGCCAGGGCAGATCAGGTTGAACTTGAGAAATCAATTGCAGACCAGATTGCTCAGGGCAAGAAGGATCTTGAAGTTCCTATTATGCATGTACAGTCAGGAAGATATATCTTTATCGGCGCCATGAAGGTTTCAAAGGAAAACTTTGCAAATCAGATTGCAGCAAGGTATTATCATGTAAATTCATTTACCAAGGCATGTGACCTGACTCCGGCATTTATACATTTTGATCTGAAATACGTTGTAAGTTACGGTGAACCGGTATGCAAAACCCATTAGAATTATTTAAGCTTTTAAGCAAAGTTGAGGCAGGTGATGCTGATATGGATGAGCTTCATGACTTTATCTGCCTGCTTTTAAAGAAAAAAGTTGATATTCAGCTTACTGAAGGCACCTTTGCAGATAAAAGCGAAATCAGAGATCTGACTGCTAAACCTAATGGTGAAGATTTTGCCAAGCTTAAACTTGCAATGAAGGTCTCATCTACCCAGTTTCCTATGAACAGCCGCATGTCTGCTCAGGCACTGAATTCTGTTCACAAGAAATAACTTCTGTGTAGTCCATCGCTGCTGTGGCGATGGATTATGTTTCTAAATCTACTTTCCCTTTAAATTCACTTAGTTTTCACTGTCCTTTTGTCTGCCCATTATTGTGTTTTTTGTGCCAAAGGTCACCATTTGTAGTAAAATAGTCGCCAATTATTCATAAAATTCAAAAAGAAAATAACTGAGGACAAAATGACTCAAAAAACAATCCTGGTTACTAACGCACTTCCTTATGCCAATGGTCCTATTCATCTGGGCCATATGCTTGAGCACATTCAGTCAGATATCTTCGTAAGATTCAACAGAGCAATCGGCAATAAAGTTGCATATGTATGCGGTGATGACTGCCACGGCAGCCCTGTAATGATTAAGGCTGGTCAGCTTGGTATTACTCCAGAGCAGATGATTGAGATGACCACCAAGGATCACGATGAGGATCTTAAGGGCTTTTTAGTTGCATATGACAACTATTACAAGACTCATTCTCCTGAAAATGAGGAAATGATGTCTTACATGTACAAGAAGGCATTTGAAAAGGGCTACATCGTAACCAAGAAGATTTCCCAGTTATTCGACCCTCAGAAGAATATGTTCCTTCCTGACAGATTTGTTAAGGGAACCTGTCCAAGATGCGGTGCCAAGGATCAGTACGGTGATAACTGCGAAGTTTGCGGTGCAACCTATGATCCAACCGAGCTTAAGGATGCCTATTCAACTGTATCAGGTGCTAAACCTGAACTTAAAGAATCTGTACACTATTTCTTTGATTTACCTAAGGCAAAGGATTTTCTGCATGATTTCATCAGAAATTCCGGTGTAATTCAGAAGGAAATGGCCAACAAGCTTGAAGAGTGGTTCTCTCAGGGCTTAAAGCAGTGGGATATCTCCCGTGATGCACCTTATTTTGGCTTCAAGATCCCAGGTGCTGATGAAAAGTATTTCTACGTATGGATGGATGCTCCTGTCGGATACTTTGCATCATTAAAGAATCTGTGTGCAAAGACCGGTATGAACTTTGATGATTTCATCAAGAAGGATTCTTCTGTTGAGATGGTTCATTTCATCGGTAAGGATATTCTGTACTTCCATTCATTATTCTGGCCTGCAACTCTGTACGCTGCTGATTTACGTCTTCCAGACCACATCTATGTTCATGGCTATGTAACCGTAAACGGCGCCAAGATGTCAAAGTCAAAGGGTACCTTTATCAAGGCCAAGACCTTCCTGAAGTATCTAAAGCCAGAAACTCTGCGTTACTACTTTGCATCAAAGATGAACTCATCTGCTGTTGATATTGATCTGTCATTAGATGATTTCATGGCCAAGGTAAACTCAGATATCGTAGGTAAGGTTGTAAATCTTGCTTCAAGAACAGCAGGCTTTATTACCAAGAGATTCGACGGCAAGCTATCTGATGCTCCATTCAACGAGGAGATTATATCTAAGATTGCAGCTATCAAGGAAGATGTAATCAAGGGCTATGAGAGCCGTAACTATGCAGATGCTATCAGAGCAATCATGTCTTTAGCTGATGAGGCTAACAGATACATTGATGCTATGGCTCCATGGGTAATTGCCAAGGAAGAAGGTCAGGATGACAAGCTTCAGAGAGTATGCTCAGACGGTATCAACCTGTTCAAGGCTTTAATTACCTATCTGCAGCCTGTTCTACCTGAGGTTGCTGCAAATGCTGCTGAGTTCCTGAACACCTCTTTAGATTTTGCTACTGTTGAGAAGCCTCTGACCTCTCATACAATCAATAAGTTCAAGCCTTTATTCAGCCGTATTGAGAAGACAACAATCGATGCAATGATTGAGAACTCAAAGGAAGATTTAAAGGAAGCTGCTGGTGCTGCCAAGCCACAGAAAACCTCTGATGCAGCTAAGAGCGAAGAGGGCAGAATCGAGCCTTTAGCTCCAGAAATCACTATTGATGACTTTGCAAAGATCGACCTTCGTGTTGGCACTATCGTAAGTGCTGAAGAAGTTCCTGAGGCTAAGAAGCTGTTAAAGCTTAAGGTAGATATCGGTTTTGAAACCAGACAGGTATTCGCCGGTATTAAGGCTGCCTACAAGGATGTTAACTCTTTAGTTGGTCGTCAGGTTGTTCTTGTTGCTAACCTGAAACCTCGTCAGATGAAGTTTGGTTTATCTGAGGGTATGGTTACTGCAGCAGGTCCAGGCGGTACTGAGGTATTCCTGCTGGGTGTCGATTCAGGTGCTGTAAACGGCGATAGAATCCACTAATAAGTGATTTCAAATTAGAATGAATAGTAATCCAGAGACTGTACAGGTTTCTGGATTATTTTTTTTTGGCTGGAAGCGAAAACGGTAAACAGAGCAGGGGATAAACTATTTTTTAGAGTAAAGCTCTTTTTTTAGATCGTGAAAATCTTTTTTATCTATATCCTTCTCATCATCTTCAAAGCCTTCCACCAGATCAAGATTCAGTATATCTTTCATAG
>JAGDBH010000061.1 GCA_017959135.1 Succinivibrio sp.
ATGGACCAGAATGCAGGCTTTGCATCGCTTGTAAACAGATACTGCTCTAAAGCCCTTGTTGTGTATGACCTGTTCCATATGGTCTATAACTTCGGAAGGCTTG
This sequence comes from Succinivibrio sp., assembly GCA_017959135.1. Lineage (GTDB taxonomy): Bacteria > Pseudomonadota > Gammaproteobacteria > Enterobacterales > Succinivibrionaceae > Succinivibrio. The sequence goes on from JAGDBH010000061.1 coordinate 104, forward strand.
TCATCAGTGCCATCAGAATAAGACTTGCCAATTACTACAGAGACCATGGAGACGAGGCTGGATATCAGCTGCTTAAAGGTTCCAGATTCCTACTGCTTACACGTAATTCACGATTAAGTGAGGAAAAGAAACTAAGACTTGATTCTATACTCAGTTACTACAGCGAGCTTAATAAAGCCAATGAACTCAAAGAGCTGTTACCTGAAGTATACGATGCTAATTCCAAGGCTGAAGCAGAACGATTATGGACTGAATGGGTAAGACTGGCAATGTCCTCTGGTGTTGATGAGATTATGAAATTTGCCAGGAGTCAGAATGACCACTACAGAGACGGCATTACCAATGCCGGTATCTACCATATCAGAACAAGCGTTCTGGAAGGAATAAACAACAAGATAAAGGTTCTAAAGCGAGTGGCCTACGGCTACAGGGATTTGGATTACTTCTTTTTAAGAATCAGAAGTGCATTCAGAGGAAAGTTTACACCAATCCCGACGATTGTATAGAAGAATACCCTGAATGAATTTTGTTATATTCAAACCGGGGCATTCCACAGATTCTCGAATGATGTGGTGACAGGGAAAATTATGAACGGTACTTCCTTGAACCGCATTGTTCAGTCTTAAGTTTCTATCCTAGGCCGAACCTTTAAATTGAACAGTGTGATTATTTAACAAACAACAATGGAGCTATTCAATGGCAGGCAATTCTCAAAAGCTAAACGAAGGCGAGCTGTCTTTATACTCAATGTTTATTTCTCAGGGATATGTTCCTGTAGGCGTTGATCTGGCAGCAAGAGTATTTCAGGTTTGCTATCTGACTGAGATGCAAAAGATTAAAAACAAAGCCTTATCTCGTGGAGCTTTCTTAGTTTTTCTAAAAAATCCTCCTTTTACTAAACCTTTGATAGTTGGATTTGAAGCATGCTGAGCATGTAATTACTGGGCAAGATTTATTGAGAGTCTTGGGCATAAGTACAGAATCATGCAGGCCTCTTCTATCAGAGCTTTTCTGGGCTTACAGAAGACAGATAAGATTGATGCCCTGGGAATATTTAAAGGCACCATCTGTCCTTCTGTCAGAACCATAAGAGCAAGAGATGAAGAGAATCAGACGCTGATGAATCTGCTTGCAGCCAGAGAACAGCTCATAAAACAGCAGACACAGTCAATGAATGCACAAAGAGCAATTCTCTATGAGTTAGGAGAAATCTGCGGTGAAGGTGCTGCAAAGATAGATGCAGCAACTGATAAGCTGAAGGAATCCCTTGAGGAGAATCATTCTGATGCTATTAGTAATTTCAGGATGATCGCAGAGCCTTTTAAGGCTAACCGTGATTCACTTGAAGCACAGATTAAACAGATTGATCGCTACCTCAAACAGTACGCAAAAAATAACAGAACTGTACAGAATCTGATGACCATACCAGGTATAGGAGTCCTGTCTGCAGTTACTTTACATGCGGTACTTGGGAATCCGGATGACTTTCCTAATTCAAGACATTTTGCATCCTTTGCTGGATTCGCTCCCCGTGTATCAGGCTCAGGAGGTGAAGTAAACGTAGGCAGTATTCCCCACACCGGCAACAGGCAGTTGAAGAAGATTTTATACATGTGCGCTATCACCAGATTCTCTCTGCAGTCGAGAAAAGCTTCAACAGATACGGAAGCCTCGAAGTTAACACAGCTGATAGAAAATCCGGAGATATCCAATAAAAAGATTGTCTGTTCAATTGCCAACAGGCTTGCCAGAGTGGCATGGACTATTGCCAAATCAGGAGAACAGTTTGATCCTAAGAAATGCAGATTATTAGGCTAAAAGCCTTATTTATAATCGTCTAAAAATGAGCTTTAAGATTTCATAGAGAGACTTGGTACCGTTCAGTCTTTATGAAATTTAAGCTATGGCGTGCAGGGGAAAAGGATGAAAAAAGTTTTGAATAAACTCATTAATTGGATTATCTCTCTTTACCCTGTATGTAAGGATTTGGTTTAAGGATGTATGGTTTTCTTTTGAAAATAAATAATCTGAATTATCCCTCTGAACCAAATCTGCCGGTATTCGAACAGTCATTATGGGACGATAACGGCTCTTTGAGCCTGGCTGTTTAAAATGAAGGTCAGGATTGAGATGGTAAGATTGTTCCACACGATAGAAAAAAACTTACTTTAGAATTAATCCTCTATCATCTGAATTCGATTGAAGTTAAGAATGCCTTACAGACTATAAAAAACATTCTTTCTGAATTATTCCTCTGACAGATATCAGACCTGATATTGAAGCAGACAGGCTCAAAGGGCGGTTATCACAAGCCCTGATATAGAGATGGTCATAAACTGACGATTAACAAAAAGAGAGCACTCTTAAGAAAAGAATAAGGGTGGTCTCTTTTCTTTTATAATCAGCAATATCAAAACAAGCCTTTAAGGCGATGCGTCATCAGCATGGGGCTGAGCGCAAGAAGATTATAGAAGAAGTACAAATAGAAGGAGTACAAAAGATGACCACCCATACCTATTCTACAAGTCCACGTGCCATTGTTGCAAGTCTAAATAAGACAATAAATCAAAATAATGCAGAGCCTGCAGTATCAGTAAATATCAACAGCAGCAGGACCATTACGCTTATAGATGGACTCAAGCCAATGGGTATTGATCTCGCCGCAAGAAAATATCAGATTTGCTTTCAGGACAGTATGGGGAGACTGATAAACAGAGAAGTCTGCAAATCTGAGTTAAGACAGTTTCTAATCAATTCTGAGGATAAATACTTAATCTGTATTGAAGCCTGTTCAGGGGCATCCTACTGGTCAAGATTTGCTCAAGCTTACGGACATACAGTAAAGGTTGTATCAGGTAAAGCAACCAGAGCATTAAGCTGGCTAGGTAATAAAGATGACTTTAATGATGCCTACAGTCTGTATCAGTTACTGTTTATGCCTGGTCTGAAAGCATGTCAGACTCATACTGAGGAAGAGCTGGCTTTGAGTGCTCTTATCAGTGAGAAGGAAGCTCTTTTAAAGAATTTAAATGAGCAGACCAACAAGACCAGAAGCTTCCTTTTAGAAACAGGAGAATACGATGATGTAGTCAGAGGTGGACCATCAGCTGTATATGCAATTGACCGCTACCTGAATAATCACCAGAACGATTTCTCAGAGCACAGGTATTCCATACGCTGTTTTGAAGTTTTAAAGGAAACGATTGTATTCCTCTCAAAGAGGATAGATGAGATAAATGAACTTATCTGTGAATATGCTCAGCATAATGAAAAGGCAAAACTGCTGATGACTATACCCGGCATAGGAGCAGAAACTGCAGTTCCGATTGCCATAGGCGCAAAAGACATAAGCAGATTTGACAGTGCCCGTCAGTTTCAGGCGTTCTTTGGTTACCATACCTGTCATTCTGGCTCAGGTGGCAAGGTGGTTATGGGAAAGATGGCATCAAATGGGGATAGAGCTGTAAAAAGAAATCTGTATGAAAGTGCTCTGTCTGTTTACCATCAGGGAAAGAGTAATAATGAGCCTCGTTCTGAATGGATTGCAGCCAAGGCAGAACAAAACAAGGCAGCCTTTAAGAAAGGGATGATTTGCATAGGCAGCAAAATCCTCAGAACCTCCTATGGAGTACTCAAATCTGGTAAACCATACAATCCTGCTGTTGATAACAGTTTAGGCAGGATGAAATCCAGACTTCACAGAAGAAGCAATCCTAAATACAGAGA
>JAGDBH010000062.1 GCA_017959135.1 Succinivibrio sp.
CACCTTGTACGGAATTGTTGAAAGGATCAAAAAATAAGAACAAATACGGCTCCATCACCTACTCTGAAATGAGACATGTTGAACGTCTTGAAAAGAAGCTTGGTCAGAAGAATATGAATATTGACAAGCTTAAGGGAGCGGTTAATTAAAAGGTAAAGAGAATCTAGAACCTTTTAGTCACGAACCGTCTCAAAAAGTGTCTTTTCGGCTCAATTCCTTAACGTATTCATCAGACATGGAGGATCCGGGTGCTCCTCCTTTTTTTGTCAAAAAAAAGAGGAGCTAAACTATTAGCTCCCCCTTCTGCTCTCATCTGAAGATTAGACTGTTAGTCAGAAATCTTCTTGATGATTAGAGTTGATAATGGTGGCAGATCAAGCACAATTGAGTGATAGCAGTTCTGCCATGAGATATTTGAAGCTTCAAGCTTAGTCTCACCTGTGCCGTATGCACTTCCCCAGTACTGCTTGTCGTCTGAGTTGAAGATTACCTCATAGGTACCAGGCTCTGGTACACCTAAGCGGTAAGCAACATATGGAACTGGAGTGAAGTTTGATACTGCAACGATGAAATCCTTGCCGTTATTACGCTGCATAGCAAATACGCTGTGCTCTGAGTCATTAACGTCAAGCCACTTGAATGAAGCAGGATCGTAATCAGTTCTCCACAGACAAGGTTCTGATCTGTACAGCTTGTTCAGATCCTTGATAAGCTTCTGGATACCCTGATGCTTAGGATATTTCAGCAGCCACCAGTCAAGCTGAGCATCATCATTCCACTCTGAACCCTGACCGATTTCTGAACCCATGAAGTTCAGCTTCTTGCCTGGATGAGCATACATGTAGGTCAGATAAGCACGCATGTTAGCTGCCTGCTGCCACTCGTCGCCAGGCATCTTGTAAAGTAGAGAATGCTTGCCGTGAGTTACCTCATCATGAGAAATTGAAAGGATGAAGTTCTCGTTGAAAGCATAAATCATGGAGAATGACATCTCACCATGGTGATACTTACGGAAGAATGGATCAGTCTGCATGTACTCTAGAGAGTCGTGCATCCAGCCCATGTTCCACTTGAAGCCGAAGCCCAGACCACCTGAGAAGGTAGGACGTGATACACCAGTGAAGGCGGTTGATTCCTCAGCTATTGTGAAGGCATGAGGATACTTCTTGTAAACTTCCTCGTTGAACCACTTTAAGAAGCTTACAGCCTCATAGTTGATGTTACCGCCATCTACATTAGGAATCCACTCGCCATCTTTTCTTGAGTAATCCCAGTAAAGCATTGATGCAACAGCATCAACACGCAGACCGTCGATGTGGTATAGGTCAAGCCATACTAAAGCGGAAGCGATCAGGAAGCGACGAACAGTTTCACGACCAAAGTCGTAAATCAGAGAGTTCCAGTCAGGATGCCATCCACGACGTGGATCTTCGTATTCGTAAACACAGGTGCCGTCAAACTTGGCAAGACCGAATGCATCGGTTGGGAAGTGAGCTGGAACCCAGTCTAAAATCACACCGATACCGTTCTGGTGGAAGGTGTCTACGAAGAACTTGAAGTCATCAATGCTGCCGAATCTTGAAGTTGGAGCAAACAGACCGGTTGGCTGATAGCCCCATGAACCTGAGAATGGATGCTCCATGATAGGCATCAGTTCGATGTGGGTATAGCCCATTTCCTTAACATAATCTAACAGCTCTTTTGCAAGCTCGCGATAGCTTAATGGCTGACCGTTTTCATCTCTCTTCCATGAACCTAGGTGAAGCTCATAGATTGAGATTGGCTGCTCAAGCTTGTTGTTAAGCTGTGACTTCTTCCACTCCTGATCATGCCATGTGTATGAGTGCTGATCAGAGATAATTGAAGCAAATGATGGATACTGCTCATGGTAGAAACCAACAGGGTCAGCCTTGTGAGGCAGACGGTTACCGAATGGATCCTTAATCTCATACTTGTAACGAAGTCCTGCACCTAAGCCTGGTACAAACAGAACCCAGTGACCTAAAAGGCTCTTAGCCATTGGCAGACGGCGACCGTCCCAGAAATTGAAGTCGCCAATAACACTTACAGCTGTTGCTGATGGAGCATATACAGCAAACTTGGTTCCCTTGATTTTTACACCGTCAACGTTAAGTTCGATCAGCTGAGCACCTAAGGTTCTATAGATGTTCTCAGGATCTTCGTTCATGGTGTTTAGACCAAAGAAAGCCTCGTCTCTGAACTGATATGGGTCAATAACGTCTACAGTAGCATCGGCATATGTTACTTTGAACATATAGTGGAATGGCTTCTCGCAGGAAATCTTCTCCTCGAAAAGTCCATCTGGATTTACCATGGTGAGTGTGCAGATGAAATCCTTTCCGTCAATGGAATAAACTTCAACACTCTGTGCACTAGGTAACCATGCTCTCAAAATATATGAGCTTCCCTCTAGCTTCTGCAGACCTAGTGTTTCAAAAGGATTGCCAATCTTTGCGTTATTTAAATCATCAATCAGCATTATGCTGTCTCCTCAAAATACTTATTTTTTTTATTTATTTCTGGCGTCAGTCATTTCCTTAGTCATGGTCTTCACGTGATCCATATCGAATATGAACTCAAGATCCGCAGTTAATTTTCTGCGCCAGTTAGGATACTCAGTATTAGTTCCCGGGATATTAACAGGCTTATCTACTCCAATCCAATCTTCAATCTGAGTGCTGAATAAAGAGCATGACCCCCTACACATATGGATCTGCAGTGCTTTTGCAAAATCAAGAGTCATCTTCACTTCTTTTGCATCTCTTGGAATATCATCAGATACACTGCCAAGTCCATGCATGCTGTCTAAGATACGCTGCTTTGCATTTCTCTTAGCTCAGCAAGATTGATTGCCTCTTCCTCGGTATAAATACCTAATTCTTTACCTAAAGACAGGTCATAGCAGTTCCACCAGCCTACCAGTGTTGGCATGTCATGAGTTGTAAGTGCAGACATTGCCTGAGACTGATAATCCTGAGGAGCAATATAGCCGCCATCCTCAGCACGCTCATCAAAAAAGATCTTATAGGAGAAAGCCCCAACCTTTTTCAAAGCCTTGGTTAACTCCACAGGAATCGTTCCTAAATCCTCCGCAATAACCAAACATTTATTACGGTGAGACTCAAGAGCAATGATTCCGAGTAAATCATGCATACTATAATGAACGTAAGCACCTTCGCAAGCAGGAGATCCCAACTTTGTGATCCAAAGTCTAAATAATCCTGCTGCATGATCAATTCGGATCGCACCACAGGATTTCATATTAGCCTGGTACATTTTGATCATTGGACGGTAAGCTGCCTTTTTTAAGGCATTTGGAGTCATTGGAGACAATCCCCAGCTCTGACCTAGAGGTCCTAATGGATCAGGAGGAGCACCGATCGAACCTGAAGGTGAGAATACATTATCGACATCAGACCAGACGTCACAGCTCTGTTTTGCGACACCGACAGCAAGATCACGATAGGTACCGATCATCATGCCGGCATTCTTTGCTGTTCTGTAGGCGTCATCAAGCTGCTCTGCTGCTAGGAACTGAAGATAGCAGTAGAAAAGAACATCCTTGTAATGGTCCTTACGCCACTGCTCTACAAAAGGAGAATTGACGTTCTGATATTCCTTTTCAAAGACCTCCCATGAATAGGCATTCACACCGCTTTCATAGTAGTGAGCCTGAAGTGCATCATAGGTTGCCATATTAATAAGCTGTTCACCGCCCTGCTCCATAAAGCGAAGGAACTTGTTGCCTCGGGATGATCTCTTGTCATCAACCTTGACGTTGTCAAAGATGACACGTAAAACTTCCAGCTTGGCCTCGATTACACCGCGGTAATCAACGTATTCCTTGTCTCTTAGAACATGCAGACGCTGCTGGAATTTCTCTGAATGAATAAGATCCTGTGCAGGCTTGCAGTTTAAAAGCTCAGGTACTGATGGAACTGAAATATAGATAACATTGATGAAGCTTCTTGATGATGGAGAATATGGGCTTACAGCTGACTCATCAGGTACGGCAGGATATCCGGCGTGCATTGGGTTTAAACCGACAAACTGTCCGCCACATTTATATACGCCCAGTAAAAGCTGTTTCAGATCCTCAAAATCGCCGATACCCCAGTTGTTCTTTGATCTTACGGTATAAAGCTGAGAGCTTACGCCCCATACCTTCTTGCCCTCAAGAATCTCCTTAGGAGTATAAACCTTTGAAGGACACACAATCAGTGACATGCTGACTGACTTTAAGGTCTTCTTTTTTGATTTGATAAAAGCGTTACACTCGTGATATCCGTATGGAAGTTCGCTCATAAGCTTATAGCGGCGGATATCATATACTGTTCCCTGAATATTCTTGTAATCGGCAATTTCCACCTGCTCAAGAGGAATACTGCGCTCGATCTTGCGACCGTCTTCAAGGTTTAAGGTCACAGTAAGCTGTGCAGTCTCATCTTCCCCAAAAGATTCAGGAGTTCTGATATAGAACTGATGTTCCTCATCATCTGTAAGCACGGTTACAGGATCAAGAACATTGGTAAATTCCTCAAGCTCCTCTTTATCCAAGAGTTGCTGCAAAGCACGCTCATTGTTTACAGGATAGCCTAATATTTCGAGTAGAGATTTTCTACTTTCTTCAGAAATATAAACAAGCTTGTTAGTCGCATCCAGATAGGTGCGGGCTATCCCCTTTTTATCAGCTAGTAATTGAATGTCAATCATGATTATGCCATTTCTTTTTATAGTTAGTTTAATTTAATGCAAACATCAATGTATTTTAGGTAGGTGATTTACTGCAAATTTCAAAAAGCTCCAAAATTGCAGACCTATTCTTCATAAATATAGATTAAACCTGAGTTCCTTAATAAGAATAATATTTGTAAATTTGAACACAGGAGTAAATCCGAAGGTATGATACTCATTAAACTTCCTAATTGCTCGCAAATTTGCCAGATTGCACCATCTTTTTATTCAAAAATTTGAGCTGTGCTCAAAATCTTCACATAAGTTGTGATCTGTTTCAAATTGGTCATTGACGGTGAATATTGTGTAATTTTTTCTAGGAGTTATGGCTTTTAATCAATGTTAAAGAAATGATTATTGATAGTGCATAATTATTTGAACTAAATCACATTTATGTAATTAAATTATTAAATAAGAAAAAAATTTTCAGGTCAGAATTAACTCTTTTCTTACTGTATTTTAACAAAAAAATCAGTATGTTATATTAAGCAGAATAATTTTTAAGCTTATATAAAAGATTTTTTTTGAACTAATACCAAAAATAGATTTGAAAATTTTAAACAATGTTCTAAACTATATCTGCTTTAGTGATAAAGCTACTTTTATAAAAGTGTTAAGTTAAAAAGAGCTTGTCTTGACAATCGTCAGATTTATAGTATCTTTTTAATGTTTTTTATTTTTTGTCAATTGTTAACTACGGGTAACTTTTAATATGACTATTAAAGTTGGTATTAACGGCTTTGGCCGTATCGGTCGTTTCGTATTCCGCGCATCAATCCTACGTCCAGAGTTAGGTATTCAGGTTGTTGGTATCAATGACCTATGCCCACCAGATTACATGGCATACATGTTAAAGTATGACACCATGCACGGTATTTTCAACGGCACTATCGATGTTGTTGACGGTAACTTAGTTGTAAACGGCAACACCATTCGTGTTACTGCAGAGCGTGATCCTGCAAACTTAAAGTGGGGCGACGTTGGTGCAGAGTACGTTGTTGAGTCAACTGGCCTATTCTTAACTGATGAGAAGGCACGTGCTCACATCCAGGCTGGTGCAAAGCGTGTTGTTATGTCAGCTCCTTCAAAGGATTCAACCCCAATGTTCGTTATGGGTGTTAACAATGACACTTATGCTGGTCAGGACATCGTTTCAAATGCATCATGCACCACTAACTGTTTAGCTCCTTTAGCTAAGGTTATCAACGACGAGTTCGGCTTAGAGAACGGCTTAATGACAACTGTTCACTCAACAACTGCTACTCAGAAGACTGTTGACGGTCCTTCAATGAAGGATTGGCGCGGTGGTCGTGCAGCTGCTGGTAACATCATTCCTTCATCAACTGGTGCTGCTAAGGCTGTTGGTAAGGTAATTCCTTCATTAAACGGCAAGTTAACCGGTATGTCAGTACGTGTTCCAACTCTTGACGTTTCAATGGTTGACTTAACCTGTACCTTAAAGAAGGGTGCTTCTTACGAGGACATCTGTGCTGCTGTTAAGGCTGCTTCAGAGGGTGCTTTAAAGGGCATTCTAGGTTACACTGCTGATGCTGTTGTATCATCAGACTTCCTAGGTGACACCCGTACTTCTATCTTCGACGAGAAGGCTGGTATCGCTTTAACCGACAACTTCGTTAAGTTAGTATCATGGTACGACAACGAAATCGGTTACTCAAACAAGGTTCTTGAGTTAATCAAGTCAATGGAAGAGTCAGGCAAATAATTTTAGCTTGAACTTCTAAAAATACCCTCGCTTCGGCGGGGGTTATTTTTTCCGATAGAAGACTATTCATTTCTTCACTCTCCCCTTCTCATATAACTTCCACCCCCCATATAGTCGAAAATCATCTGCTCATTTTTTTTTGCCTGAATAATCAAAAGAGACGGCATAGTTTCATATAGAGTAGTTCGTCCTCTGTGCAATACTAAAAAAAATTTCACATGCTGGAGATAAGAGAGCAGAAATCTAAAATACAAAAATTATATAAAACTTATCAAAAATAATGATCAATCTCTCAACATTATTACTGTAAAATAAGCCTTAGCAGATAAAGTTATGTATAATCAGCTGGTTATAAATCACA
>JAGDBH010000063.1 GCA_017959135.1 Succinivibrio sp.
AGTTCATTCTGTGGATGCTACCTTAGCTCAGTAGGTAGAGCAACTGATTCGTAACCAGTAGGTCGGCAGTCCGATTCTGCCAGGCAGCACCAATTCTATGAAACTTATTGATTATAAATAAAATTATCTAAGCAGATTAAAAATTAGTTGCATTTTCTTCTAAAATTATCTCATTACTCAATTGTAAACCATTAGTCTTAATCTGCCAGTGGGTATCAGCTCGACCTTCAGTTTGCTATCACCTTGTTTTCTCAATATAAAATTCAAAAAAATTGTATTTTTTTATCAAAATACTTATTTGAAGATTTTGTGCAAGAAATATATAAAATTGTGCAATAACTAAATGAAATATATAATTTATTTTACTTTATAATTACTGAACAATTATCACACATACCTTTATAAGGATCTCCTGATTTTGGGAGATCCTTTTTTTATATCCTTTTGTCCTGTTTAAAATTCAAGAATATAAATAAATACTCTGATTTTGCGAGGCGTAACATAGATCGATATCCCATTGCCTTGTAAGATACTGTTCTGACTACTCTATAATTAAAAATAAAAACAATATTCTTAACCTCATCTTGAGGTTAATATCCGAGAACAAAAGACTTATGAGAAAAAAATATCATCCTAAGAGCAAAATCGAACTTAGGAGGCTTATTTTAGATGAAGAAGTTGAACTAGGGGAAATTGATACCTCTAAGATCACAGATATGAGCCATCTGTTTGAGCCAACCTTAAGCGGCGGCGATCAGGCCAGATTCTTCTATGAGGGAATTGAATCCTGGGATGTTTCCAACGTAACCGACATGAGCTATATGTTCTGTTATGCAAGAAACTTCAACGCTGATATCTCAAAGTGGAATGTTTCCAAAGTAAAGAACATGAGAGGTATGTTCCAGTTTGCCACATCCTTTAATCAGGATATCAGCATGTGGAATGTTTCCAATGTGGAGAATATGGCATCAATGTTCTACGATGCCAGTGCCTTCAATCAGAATCTTGATGCATGGGATGTTTCCAAGGTAAAGACAATGCGCTTCATGTTCATGTATGCGCGTTATTTTGAGAAAAAGCCTACCTGGGATATGAGCAATGTTGATGATGAGGTCGGTATGTATTACGGATCTCCTATTGTTTATGTCGATCCTAATGTAGCCTGCGGAGTCGATCCAGTTCTAGAGGCTCAGGCTGAACAGGCAAGTATACAGAAACATCTTGATGAGACTGTAGCCCGTGACGGAATAGCCAACTTTGCCAGAAATCTGACCAGTAAATCCTCAAATATTGCTGACAGACTTGAGGCTAAGTTTGATGCGCACACTATTATCTACAAGAAGAATAAAGATGCCGAAACTGAGGCTGACTATGATACGACTGTATCAATGTCACCTGCAGAGGATAAAGAGTCAGCTTCAGGTAGTGGTGCTGAGTCTCAAAGCGGTGATAAGACTGATGTAATTGCAGCCTTGGAAAGACTTAAAAAGCTTCGTGATTCTGGCATGATTACAGATGACGAGCTTACTCTTCTCAAGAACAATATCCTCTCAAAGCTATAGGATTTCACAGCACGGCTCCGCCTTTTAGGTGGAGTCGGATAATCCTTCACTCCCGATTCAGAATAATTTCCTGAAACTGCCTTAAAAGTGTTTTGATTTAAATTTGCGCTGATTCTATTTTTTGAAAAAAAATGCGATCCAATTTTAAATTCTAAATCCCACATTGTTTAATTTAAAACTATCATTAAGATGATAACTCTCGTTTCGCTCGACAGGGTAATTCCTTATGATAAAAAAAATACTAGCTACCTTTTCAATTCTGTCGTTGATTACTGCTGCATCGGCAGATGATGAAATTAAGTCTTTAAAAGATAAGTGCGAAGGCGGAGACTATTCCCAGTGCACCAAGCTTGCCGATATCTATGCTACAGGTGATGAGAGTGTTCAGGATTTTGCAGCTGCCGATAAATACTATGAGAAGGCATGTACCTTCGGACGTGATGAAGAGGCCTGCTCTGCACTGGTATTCAAC
>JAGDBH010000064.1 GCA_017959135.1 Succinivibrio sp.
GGAACCAATTCTCATCTGGTCATCATTGATACCAGATTCTGTGCCATCGCAGCAAAGGGAGCTCAGGAGCTTTTAGCTGACATCGGTATCCATGTAAGAATTGCAAATGTTCTGACATCTGATCCTAAGATTAAGTTTGAGGCAGTCCGTTTCTCAACTCTGCCTGCAACTACCCGCGGTATGAAGCCAAAACAGATGGAGCAGATAGGTGTTGCTATCGGTAAGTTCCTGGCTAAACCTGATGAGGATAACTCAAAGGATTTAATGCATCTTGTTGCAACCATTACCGCAGGACTTCCTGCACTGGACAGAAAATATCTTGATAAGTCTGTTGCCGAAGTGATTACTGACGAATAGTAGAGCAGTAAGGTTATTAACAGTGTTTTTGAAAAAGCGTGGCTATGGTATCATAAAGCCACGTTTTTTATTTTTATCCACGTGTTTATGACTGAATTTGCAAAATTTACACCTGCCGACAGATTCTCTGTCGCCCCTATGATTGATGTCACCACTCCAACCTTCAGAGCCATAGCCAGACTGTTTTCAAAAAAGGCTATGCTTTATACGGAAATGATTGCGGCAAATGCAATTGTTCATGGCAAGGAATACTTAATTGAGCATGATTCTGATTTTATCAATCCATGTACTCTGCAGTTAGGCGGTTCTGATCCTAAGGTTTTGGCTGATGCCTGCAGAATTGCCTCAAAATTCAATTACAGTGCTATCAATTTAAATGCAGGCTGTCCGTCAGATAAGGTTCAGTCAGGATCCTTCGGTGCAATTCTGATGAAAACACCTGAGGTGATTACAGACTGTCTTAAGGCGATGCAGGATGCATCAGATGTTCCTGTAACTGTTAAAACAAGAATCGGTGTTGATGATCTTGATGATTTTGACTATACCCTGAAGATTGTGGATTCAGTGTATAAGACCGGCTGCCGTCATATTATTCTGCATGCAAGAAAAGCCTGGCTTAACGGTTTGTCTCCCAAGGAGAACAGAACCATTCCTCCTTTAGATTATGAAAGAGTATTCTCTTTAAAGGAGCATTTTCCAGATCTTGCAATCACCATCAACGGTGGAATCAAGACTATTGATGAGTGTAATGAAATGCTCAAAAAGGTTGAAGGTGTGATGCTTGGCAGGGCATGTATGGATGATCCCTATATTCTTGCATCTGTTGATAATAGAATATACAACGACGGTTCTAGAATACTTTCACGTGACGAGTGTTTTGAGAAGGTTGTTGAATATGCTGAGAAATATGTTTCAGAGGGTAGAAAGCTTCATCATCTTGGCAACCATATTATAAATATGTTCAACGGCTGCAAGGGCGCCAGAAGATTCAGAAACTATCTGTCCTGTCATATGCATGAGCTTGGAGCCGGTCCTGAGGTATTAGTTAAGGCATACAATAAAATGAAAGAGGCTTAAGGAGTTTTTAATGGAACTTACAATCAAGTCTACGGTTAATCTTAATAATGATGTAAAGATGCCTCTCTTAGGCTTAAGAGCATATAAGGTTAAGGGAGAAGATGCCTATAACGCTGTCAAGTGGGCACTGGAGGCCGGCTACAGACTTATTGATACAGCCAGAATCTACTGTAATGAAAAGGCTGTAGGCAGAGCTATCAGAGACTCTGGCATCAGACGTGACGAGATTTTCGTTACTACAAAACTGTGGATTACTGATTTTGATGATCCAAGAGCCGCTCTTTTAGAATCACTAAACCGATTA
>JAGDBH010000065.1 GCA_017959135.1 Succinivibrio sp.
ACCGGATAAGAAAATAATCACAATCCACTGGTTGGTCAAAAGAACAAATGATGCCAGCATACAGATTCTGACAGAAAAATCTATGCTAGGAAGTAGAGTCAACAGGAAGAAACCTACGACTCCAGACACAGCTGTCAGAAACAGCATTGCGCCGAATAGATTTGGAATAATCCTATTATCCTCACCTCTGAATTCACAGTCAGCCACAAATCTTGAGAAGAGGATCTGGAAGAATCCACTCAAAATCAGAGACCCTGCCATCATATACGTTACCGAGATCAGAAACTGTATAATCAAAACCGAAGGATAAACAACATCTACACTGATGATACCAATAATCATCAGTGCCATAATAGACAGAACCCATGGACCTGAGCTTACAATTGAAGCAATACCATAAGCCTGAATTACAGAGGTTAAGGAATCTCTTTTAAGAATTTTCCTTAGCTCAAATCCTATTCCCGCCATCTATACCCTCTTGATAAAGTTTTCTATAGGAATCAAACATCATTGATTCTTCATAATATTTCAATACACGCTGACGACCAATATCACCTGTTTCTCGCCATAACTTATCGTCTCTCAGGAAATGGTCGATCATCTCAACTCCCTGAGCCGGATTTGCTATGGAGATAACTTCACCTGCGTGACCTAAATTAGGAGTCTCGGTATTAGCTCCATATAAGATCTCTGAGCAGGCACCAACATCTGTAGCGATACAAGGGATACCGCTTGCCATTGCTTCTAGCAGAACCAGAGGCTGAGCTTCTGAGATTGAAGTCAGCATCATAATTCCAATCTGAGGCATAATTTTGGCTACATTCTGGTTTCCGGTAAATTTAACATGCTCCTGAAGACCAAGACTTTGTACCAGGTTTTCACACTCTGATACATACTTTGGATCTTCTTCCTTAGGACCTACAACCCACCCCTGAAGTTCAGGATAAAGATCCAATGCTCCTCTAATAGTACGTATGAAGGTTTTCACATCCTTAATTGATACAACTCTTCCAACCAGAGCCACAACATGAGGAGGAGTCTGAGGTCTTAATTTATACGACTCTTCAAAGCGAGAAGTCTTAATACCGTTTACCACAACCACAGTTTTTTGCTCAGGAGCTCCATCTATTACCTGACGTTTTCTGTTTCCCTCAAATAAAGCAGTAATTCTGTAGGCTTCCTGGTATGCTGATTTTCCCATCTGTACAAAGAAGTTAATCCAGATTCTGCGAATCAGATCCATACCTGAGTGCATAGATATATCTAAAGAATCAGATTTACTCTTAATCCATGTGGCAAGAGAAAGATCAATCTTTCGCTCTTTGGTATAAATACCATGTTCAGTCAGTAAAAAAGGAACTTTATTGGATGCATGAGCAAGAGCGCCTAAAAAACCAGCGTAACCCGTAGATATCGAGTGATAGCACTTTGCTTTTGGAAGATGAGTAGCTATTCTGCAAAGCTCAATTAAAGGCTGATACAGAGTTCTGTATGTCCAGAAGTAATCAACAAAGGAACCTTCCGAATCAATAGCATCATAACGTTCAGTTAAGATATCCCATGAATCTTTACTGTACAAAAGATCGTTAATGGCATATGGATCAGTTCCGATAGCAACAGCGAAATCCCTTAACACATCATGAGGAATTGGATCCTCTGGATTATCAAAAGAGCTTATAACCTTACGCCATAAGCCAAAATCATTATTATTGGCCTTCCTAGGCATCTTTTTAGAAAGATTTTTTTCATCAGGAAGGATATAGTGCATTTCCATGCCAACTACATTTGCTGGTAGCTCATAGGCCATTTTTTTATAAGCACTTCTCTGTCCACCTATAAATACAAGATAAAAGGTGTGCTGAGGCATATTGCTTATAATCTGATGAACCCATGAAGAAACGCCACCTCGAACAAAAGGATAGGTACCTTCAAGCATCATGCAGATATCAGCCTCTGCACCGACATTGAAGCTAGCGTCCTTTCCCATCAGATCGTTGTAAACTTCACCTACACTCTTTTTTTCTTCACTATTTGGCATTTAACCAGTACTCCCTGAGTTGAGCCAGTTTTGAGCCTTCTGTGGCATATAAAGAGCTCAGATATGATTTAACAGAGGCATAGTCATGCATCCTAAAAGCACACTCTGCAAGATAAGTGTTAACCTGAGAATCCAGCATTTTTGCATCTTTTGCCTTCTGTAAAGCAATTTCAGCAGGCTCTATTTCACCAAGTTCAAGTAGAATTCGACCTAAAAGAAGTTCAAAATTACCGCGGTCATCAATTTCAATTGCTATCTGACACCATTTTCTTGCATTGGTAAGATAATGTTTTACAAGAACAGTATCTGCTATTCCAAGGTAACAGATTTCCCAAAACTGCTGAGCAATGTCATAGGCAATATCAGCAGAATTATTCTCATTAAAGGAATCTTCAAGTTGTTTAATATTGTCAGTAATATCCTGTTCAATAGGATCAAGCTGAGAATAAGCCATCAGACGAACATCATCAGCAGGATCTCTTAGAGCAAGCTTGTAGAATGAGATTCGCTGATCACGAGGCAGATGAGACACAGATGAAATAGCTTCAACACGTCTTTCAACATCAGGAGCATTCAAAAGAATATCCTGCAGAGCGCCTGTACCGAACTTTGTATACATCATGTCGCGAGGATGAGATGGCAGTTCTTCCCTAGGATTGGCAACCCACATAACCTCTGCTCGTTTCTTTGGCAGATTCATTGCTACAACTACACTCATGAACAGACCGATAAAGCCTAACACAGGCAGGAACATGCACATTAGGAACATGAATCCGACTGCAAGATAAGGACTCTGGGACTTCCTCATGTTTTCAGGAAGCAGCATGAACATGGCATACGCCGCACTTATACTTGCAATAAAGTGAAACATTGCAAATATAAGAAGACGACGGAAAAGCTCCGCATCAGAAAAAGCATATAAGGCAGCGCTAATATCGCTAATCAGGCTTAAAACAATAAGAAAAATCGTCATCTTTTAAATCCAGCTTTTTAAGCTCTGAAATTAACTGCTCATTATC
>JAGDBH010000066.1 GCA_017959135.1 Succinivibrio sp.
TCTTTATAAAAGGAAATCAAGATGGATTTCTCTTTTAAAAAGTCGCAAGACCTATCTTGTAAAGGGCTTTGAAATCTACTTTCCGCATGATTTCAGACAATTTACCTCAGACCCCTATAACGTGGTGGAGCTTCGCAGTATGAGTGATCCTGAGCCGATGTTAAGAACACTTCGCTGTATTACCATAAGACCATACGATCCGACCTATATCGAGTTTAAACCTTTAAAAGGTCCTCTTCATTTCTGTTTTCTAGGTGAGCCTCTGGACAGCCTGATTGAGGCTGATAAAATCCGTTTTGGAGTAATTCCTCAAGAAAATCAGCAGAAAAACATAGGAAATGATGCAGAAAACGATAAAAATAATGAAATTTCAGAATCCATGCTGGATGAGAATTCTGCCTCAGATAATTCTTGTGATAAAAACACTGATAATTGTGAAAAATTAAATAAAAATACAGAAAAATCATCAAAAACATCCAGAAAAGTATCAAAAAACTCTGAAAATGATGAAATTTCACAGAATACAGAATCATCAGATACAGCGTCCACAAAATCGGATACCTCTAAAAGAAGTACCAGACGAAAGAGTTCTGCCTCTAAATCCTCAAAAAAAGCCTTAAAAGAAGGTGTTGCCGAGGTAGATACCTTTAAGGCTCTGATTGATGCTGCAGATACGGACAGCAGCGATTCTGAAGCTCCAGAATGCATATCATCAGAAACTGAGCAGGATGCTGCTTCATCCTCATCTGAACTTTCATCCGAGGCGCTGTGTGATCTTGAAAAGGCACTAATCTCCAATTTCAATCAGGAAAACTCTATAGATGCCGATGCTTAAAGGATTTCTTAAAAGATTTTCTAAGGCAGAGCGCTCTATATTTAATAACAGGAAGAGCGGTGGCGAGCTGTTTAAGACATCCTCTTACAGTAAAGACAGTTATGAGGATAACCGTTTGTCTGACTACAAACTCCTGTTACGGGATGGAAGTGAATTATTTGAAGTGAAATCCAAGGATGAGCTTATTGTCTCAAACAGGGCTCTTCTTGCTTCTCTTCATGAGAGAACTCTCTTAGATGAGAGACTCTACCGGCGCTTTATAAAGCCTCTAATCACTACGCTTGTAAAGACAGTATTCAATGCGCCAGCATCACATGTACTTCATGACTCTGACTGCGGCGGCTTATTTACTCACTCTTTGTTAACCGCGGTACTGATTCTGGATTCGGTACGTAAATTCGGCTGCTACGATGAAATCATGGCTGAGGATTATGAGCGCCTTGAGGTGTTCTTTCTGGTACTCTCCCTGATGCACGATGTGGGTAAGATTGTCTCTGACTATAAGATTATGACTCCAGGTGGAAGGTTCGTCTTTAAGACAGATGATATCCTCAATGATAATCTCATGGATTTTGCCATAGAGCATAAGGCGACATATCTTCGCTATTTCTTTTATCAGAGCCGCAGCAAGATTCATGACGGAATTTTCTCAAGGATCATGCTGCAGTATCTGAATCAGAATCCTGCACTGCGCTCTTATCTGTCCTGTATAAAAAGAAAGGATGGAACCACCATGAATCTGTATCGGGAGCTTGTGGATTTTGGCAGAGACTCCATTTTCTTTGATGTCTTAAAATCAGCTGATTCCAGAGCCTGCTGTGCCAGTATCAGCCACTTCTCCTCCATGTATGAGGCAGGGCAGTATCTGCTATCTCTCTTTTATTCAGAAAGAATTGACCCTAAGCTTGAAGGCTTTTACCGTCTTGAAAACGGATATCTGGTGGAGCATGGTTCTCCTGCCTACAGAGCTCTGGCGATAGCCCTTGATCTGTACTCTGAGATTGAGCAGAAGTGTCAGAGCTATCTTGAATTCCACGAGGAGCAGAAAACCTCAGATGAGCCTTATATCCTAAGAAATCATCGTCAGAAAGTCTATGAAATAAGCCCTGCCTATAAAAAGCAGCTATTAGGCTGTGATTATGAAAACTACACTCAGATTTCATCTGACGTTCTACTTTTTAAGAGAGAATCATTCTTTAAAAGGCTGGCCTCTTCAGGTTTTCTGGTAAAAAAGGGGTATATCTCCTGTTTTAACTGGAATGAGGTGCGTCGTCACGGGCAGTGCCGCTATGTCTACGGTTTTAGTATCAACACCGGAGACAATCATGGAGATGACTGCTATAGAATTGTTGATCTGGAGTTTGACAGGCTTATAAAGCTTATAAAAAAGAGTATCCGTGTGGATGATGCGGAGGATATTACCTCGTTTTCATTTAAAAATGAGGTTAATCTTAATAAAGTACTGCTGCATATGCACGATCCTGACTTTCTTGACAGTGCCATAGATAAAAGCTCTCTTGGCTTTAATTTTTACTCAAAAATCAGATCTTCCGAGAGAATAAGGGCGTAGATTTCAATAACACAATACAGCTCACACATAGAATTTCCGGTCTCAAACCAAGATCAAAAAAGCGAGAAGATCCTGCATAAAAAACAGTTTTACGGTGTATCGTAGATTTATCCGTTCAGACTACAGTGTGAGGATCAAATTATGAGTAATTTCTTTGTCAGACTGCTCTCTTCATTATTTACTTTTTCTCTGATCATGTCAGGTTCTTCTGTTGCCAGTGCTGCCACCAACGATACTCTGGTGGTATATTTCTCTGCCACAGGAAACACCCGAGCCATGGCTGCAACTATCTCCACTGCAATCGGTGCCGACACGTATGAGATTGTTCCTCAGGAGCCTTACTCAGAGGATGATCTGAATTATCACAACGAGTCCTGCAGAGCCAATAACGAGCAGAGAAATGCAACTCTGCGTCCAAAGCTTAAGGCTCTCGATGCAGATCTCACACCTTACAAGACCGTGATTCTGGCATATCCACTGTGGTGGGCCGAGGAGCCAAGAATTGTGGATACATTTATTGAAAGCTATGATTTTTCAGGAAAAACTGTGGTTCCTGTATGTACCTCGGGCAGCAGTGATATTGCACAAAGCATAGTTAACCTTAAAAAGAATATCAAAGGTAAGCCTTCTTTCAAGGAAGGAAAGAGATTCAGCAGTCACGTAACTGCTGATGAGTTTAAGAGCTGGTACGAGTCACTTTAGATTAGTGGAAAAGATAATTAGCTTTTGAACTGCTGTATTCCTGTTTACAGCAGTTCTTTTTTTCGCTTTTCTATTTGAGCTCTGAGGCGTCATAGAATCCGCTTTCGATTATGATTTCCTGCATATTGTCCTTATCCACGAATTTTGGTGAACACAGCAGGGTTGGAATATTTGAATTACCGTTGGTATAGGTATCGGTATTGTTGACCTGTACCTCTTCGCCGTTGATCTTCTGCATAATCATGTTGGATACGGCATAGGCCAGTACACGTGCATCCTTGAATACACTCATGGACTGCATTCCTCGTTTGATATACTTGAGACTGATAACACTGCAGTCCTGACCGGTCACAAGTGGAAAGGTATCCTTTCTGTATCCTGCGTTCTTATAGAGAGCTTCGATTACACCTAGCGCAAGTCCGTCACTGTGACAGAGTACAGCATCAAGCTGATTCTTACCCTCTCCAGGTCCATAGTTCTCATCCTCTATAAGCTTAGTCATCCTGTTATATGCTTCTTCCTGCTGCCATTTTAAAACGTGGGTGTTATCAA
>JAGDBH010000067.1 GCA_017959135.1 Succinivibrio sp.
GCGGTAGCTGTAGCCACCAGGAAGAATAATAGCGAATGGAGCATTTTCATCACCTCTAAAGAAATACAGACCTGTTTCAGCTAAAGAAGGATCCCCCTTAATATCCTCTTTTGAATAGATCGGATAGAATACTCTCTCTTTATTTTCTATTTTAGTTGCCAGGTAATCCAGGCTTTCAAGAGTATTATCTGTAGTAATGTTATGATGAATTGACATAATATTCTGCAATTCATCAAGATGAACCGCCAAATCAGACTGTTTGGTATTTGGCATCAAAATCTGTGCGAATGGTTTGAATCCAGGATAATTCAGAACATCCTCAATGGTATTCTTGGCATTGAAATGTAGATCTTTGCTTTTCTGTTCAGCATTAGTCTTACTTCTTCTGAATCTAAGAGCAGACTCATCGTCCAGAAGCACGTTGTAGTAATTATCACTATCTCCAATATCTGCAGATACTGGAACTACTGACTGAGATGCAAAAAGCACAGATCCAAATAGTATTGCCAGATAATGTAATTTAAATTTCATACAATCTTACTCAAGCCACAACTGTTCAATAGAAACCAGTTCTCTTCATTATCATTCATTAAAAAATAACAGTTTCACATACTACATATGTTAGAAGAGAAATGCTCATTTTAAAAATAACAAAACATAAGAATTTGAGCTTGGTATAATTTATTTATACTGTATTTGCTCATTAAAACAGATCTAAGTCACAATCGCTGTTTATTAGGCAAATTCTTTAACCAAGCTCAACAAAATTTAAGGAAGGAAATTGCCTGCGGCAAGGTAAAGTTCATACCACTCATATTTTGAGAGTTTTACCTCGCATGCTTTTGCACTTTCCTCCACTCTGTGCTGTTTAGTTGTACCAATAACAGCCTGCATTAGTGCAGGATATCTCAATACCCATGCAATAGCAACCGCAGTTGGAGTTGTATTCTGCTCCTTTGCAATACGGTTTAAGACCTCATTAAGTTTAGGATAATGAGGAGAACCTATAAAAACACCCTTAAAGAAGCCATACTGCATTACAGACCAGGCCTGAACTGCAATCTTGTGAAGTCTGCAGTATTCAAGAACACCTCCGTCCCTCATAACTGAAGAATCACAGTCCATATTGACGGTATAGCCTGCATTAAGCATAGGAGTATGACAGATACTCAGCTGAACCTGATTGGTAGCTATAGGGAAATCCAGTCCGCTTTTAAGTAATTTCATCTGCATAGGATTCATATTACTTACACCAAAAGACTGAACCTTTCCTTCTTCATGAAGCTGATTGAAAGCCTCACCAATTTCATCAGGCTCCATAAGCGCATCAGGTCTGTGAAGCAGCAGACAGTCCATATAATCAATATTCATTCTCTTGAGAGAACCATTAACAGCCTCAATGATATGCTCTTTAGAGAAATCAAAGATTGTAAGTTTACCAGGCTCCTTTCGAATACCACACTTGCTCTGCACGATAAAAGAGTCTCTTAGGGAAGGATTTTTCTTGAAGACCTCTCCTAACAAAGACTCGGCCTTACCCTCAGAATAGCAGTCTGCAATATCCAGAAAGTTGATACCGTTATCCCTTGCTGTATTCAGTAACGCATCAATGCCCTGAATATCAAGCTCAGGGATGCGCATCAGACCTAAAACAACCTGTGAAGCCTTAACACGGTTGCAGCCAAACTCTATATACTCCATAGTCCACTCCTTATTTAGTGTGCGACTTCGTTAACAAGCTTCTCTCCATGTATAAATGCTTTAACATTTGAAGATGAGATTCTAACGATACGTTCTTTGGTTTCATTCAGGAAGAACCAGCCAGCAACATGTGGAGTTAACAGGAATTTAGGCTCTGACCATAAAGGATGATCTGTTGGCAGAGGTTCTGGAGAGAACACATCAGATGCCGCGCCACCAAGCTGGCCTGAGCGAAGAGCTTCAACAAGGTCGTCCTGATTCATGGCATCACCACGACCAACATTGATAAAGTAAGAGCCTTTCTTCATCTTTGAGAACAGCTTCTTGTCAAACAGATTGGTGGTCTCTTTTGCTGAAGGCAGTACATTAACCACAATATCAGCCTCTGCTACAGCCTTCTCTGCATCTGATAAAGCATACATCTCATCGATATAATCAGGCTTATCCTTAACATTACGTCTGATACCAATAACCTTTTTTGCTCCGATTGCCTTCACTTTTCTTGCATAGCTTCTGCCGATATCGCCTAAGCCGAAAACAGCAATTGTTGAACCTTCAACTGAAATAATCTTGCCGCAGTCTGACCAGTCCTTATTATTCTGCTTGTCTCTGTATAGATGGAAATGACGAATCAGAGAAAAGGTCATGGCTAAAATGTGTTCACCTACAGCAGGGCTGAAGGCTCCAACACAGTTACATAGCTTGGTGTTAGGAGAAACAAATCCAAGATAATTGTCATAACCTGCTGAATTTAACTGTAGTAAATCCAGATGAGGAGCTTCCTTAGCTACTGCTGGAGGAATGTTACCAACAACGATATTTACATCCTTAAGGTCAGCAGGAGTTACTTCTGCAGGCTTTTTGAGGGTAAGCTCAAGCTCAGGATCCTTGTACATATCGATCTGACGCTGATCAAGATCTAAAACAATCAGTACTTTCTTTTTCATTTGCAGTTCCTTATGTTTGAAATATATTCGAATGGATATTTAATTCCCATCTGTGCTCTGATGGAATCCATTAGATTCATCATATACAGAATTCTTTCATGAGGCATTGACGAACATTGGATTTCTCCATTTTTTATCGCCTTTGCTACTTCCTA
>JAGDBH010000068.1 GCA_017959135.1 Succinivibrio sp.
GCCTTCTCCTGTTTAGCCTGAGCTGAACGAGAGTTCTGCTTGTTGGAGTTTCTCTGTCCACGCTTGTTCTGGTTTTCAGAACGCTGCTTAGGACCCTTCTTCTGAGAACCCTTGGTATTTTTCTTGGTTGCAGGTTCTTCCTTCTTCTGTGCTCCGAATAGAGAGCCGAAGAATGATTTGATTGAACCTATGATTGAACCTGGCTCATCCTGAACCTTGTTGCGACCGTTTCTTGAATCCTTCTTCTGTGCTGCAATCTTAGGTGCAGTCATGGTTGAAGAAATGATATCGCCGTTGATTGCAGGAGTATCATTGGTAGCATTGCTGATACCAACGTTCTGAACAACCTTCTGAAGTAGAGGATTCTCAAGAATGTTCTCTGCCTTCTGACGATTATCCTTATCAAGCTCACGTAGAACTTCCAGGCTGTGAATGTTGCTTTCCTTGCTTGTTGGAGTCTGGATGCAACGGTTTACCTGGTATTCCTGTGGCATGTAGGTCTTTTCAGGAATGATGGTGATTCTGGTCTGAGTTCTTTCCTCAATTGCAGCAAGAGCAGTTCTCTTCTCATTTAGAATGAAGGTTGCTACTTCAACAGAAGCAATTGCGAATACGTCACCTGCATTTTCCTTGTGTGACTCTTCCTCAATCAGTCTTAGAATTGACAGAGCTAGAGACTGAGTATCACGGCAGGTACCCTGACCGTTACACATAGGACATACGTGAGAACTGCTTTCCTCCAGTGATGGACGCAGTCTCTGACGTGACATTTCTAATAGACCGAAACGAGACAGTCTGCTGAACTGAATACGTGCTCTATCCTGACGGACTGCATCTCTCATTCTGTTTTCGATTTCACGCTGATTCTTCAGTGGAGTCATATCGATGAAGTCGATAACTACAAGACCGCCAACGTCTCTTAATCTTAACTGTCTTGCAATTTCCTCTGCAGCTTCGATATTGGTCTGAAGAGCAGTCTCTTCAATATCTCCGCCACGGGTAGCCTTTGCTGAGTTAACATCAATAGAGGTTAGAGCTTCAGTAGGATCAATAACGATAGCACCACCTGATGGAAGTCTTACTTCTCTCTGGTAAGCTGTATCGATCTGGCTTTCGATCTGGAACTTGCTGAATAGAGGAATGTCTCCATTGTACAGATGTACTTTTGAAGCAAACTCTGGTCTTACAAGCTCAATATAGTGAAGGATCTGCTTGTATGCATCTTCACTGTCAACCAGGATCTCGCCGATATCTGGTCTTAGGTAATCGCGAATTGCTCTTAAAGCAATGTTTGATTCCTGATGAATTAGGAATGGTGCAGGACGGGTTGATGCAGCCTGTTTAATCATGCTCCATAACTTGGTCAGAATGGATAAATCCCATTCTAGTTCCTCTGCACTCTTACCTACACCTGCGGTACGAACGATAACGCCCATACCTTCTGGTACGGTAAGTCCCTTTAGAGCAGCCTTAAGTTCTGTTCTGTCTTCACCCTCGATACGACGAGAAATACCGCCTGCACGTGGATTGTTTGGCATTAGAACTAAATAGCTGCCAGCTAAAGAAATGAACGTAGTAAGAGCAGCACCCTTTAGACCGCGTTCTTCTTTTTCAATCTGAACGATAACCTCAGTTCCTTCCTTTAAAGCAGAACGTACTGAAGCGTGGTCATTGAAATTGGTGCCTGCCGGGTAATACTCGCGTGCAATTTCTTTTAATGGAAGAAAGCCGTGGCGGTCAACACCATAATCGACAAAAGCAGCTTCTAAGCTAGGCTCGATTCGAGTAATGGTTCCCTTATAGATATTCGCTTTCTTGTTGGCATGCTGTGGAGATTCAATGTCTAGATCATACAGCTTCTGACCATCGACTAAGGCAACACGGATTTCTTCAAGCTGTGTTGCGTTAATAAGCATTCTCTTCACGAGAAATCATCCTAAATTTGTGGTTTTCAAAATGCAAAACCCAACCAGGCTCTGTTATAAGCAGCCTTTCGGCAGAGCCAATGCATTGAAAACAAGTTTTTCTTACACCTTTAAATGACGCGCCTATACTTTCAAAAAAGTGGGGTCTATTTATTGGCAACCTTAATCGTCAGTCTTTATCTTTTTTTGCTTTATCGCATAAAGACGCAAGGCATCCCTTGCAGACATCGGATTAGTTATAAGGCGAGTTGAAATCATGAACAAAGCGATTATCGCACTTCGCCGCCGATATTATGCCACAAAAGACGTCGGTTAACTTATCTTGACTATGCAAAATTGTTGTTTTTTTTGAAGTGTATCAAGACAGGGAATTGTTATGGTTTTTACTATTTGTTTTTCAAGCTGTTTTTGTTTGTTTTTGAATGACGTTTTTTCGTTTAAACGATGAAAAAATTTGCATAAAAAATCCTAAGTTGTTGTTTAATAAATTCTCATTTTTTTTCTCACTTCAGGTGAAAATTTCTCAAGTTTTGTTCTTTAATCTTCCTGTTTTTTGCATAAATGAGATCTGAATCTGTTGACATGATTTTTGAAAGCTTGATTTTTAAGGAAAAATTAAAATCAAATCAGCCTGGTTTTAAGGTACAATGTGTGCAAGTTTTTTTATGGGATTTTTATGTCAGATAAACACGTTGTATCACACGGTGTAAGTTATAACACCGCTAATGAAGATGACGAAGGTCAGAGACTGGACAATTATCTTGCAAGGGTTTTAAAAGGTGTACCTAGAAGTATGCTTTATAGAATTCTTAGAAGAGGAGAGGTCCGTGTAAACAAGGGTAGAGTTTCACCTTCATATAAGCTTAAGGCTGGTGATGTAATCCGTATTCCTCCTGTAACTGTTACAGAAGGCCCTGTTACTATTCCATCTTCAAATCTTCATTTAGTTCAGGATCTGAAGGATAGAATCCTGTTTGAAAATGAAGATCTTCTGGTTGTAAATAAGCCTGCTGGGCTGGCAGCTCATGGCGGAAGTGGTATTGAGTTTGGCCTTATCGAAGCTCTAAGAGCCCTAAAGCCGGATCAGAGATTTTTAGAACTTGCACATAGACTCGATAAGGAGACCTCTGGTTGTCTTATTGTTGCAAAGAGAAGATCTGCTCTGAGAAATCTTCATGAGCAGTTCCGTCAGAGAATCGTAAAGAAGCGTTATCTGACACTGGTTCCAGGAAAATGGGACAGACGAGTTCATCTTGTAGATGCTCCTTTGGTCAGAAATGAACTGAGATCTGGCGAGCGTATGGTCGAGGTAAGCTTTAAAAATGGAGCTCCTTCTTCAACCGGCTATGATGTAGTTGAGTTTTTAAACGGTGCTACTCTGATGGCAGCAATGCCTCATACAGGTAGAACCCACCAGATTCGTGTTCACTCTGCCTATGTAAAACATCCTGTGGGTGGTGATGAAAAGTATGGTGATAAGGAATTTAACGCCTACTTAAAATCCATTGGTCTTAAGAGAATGTTCCTTCATGCATTTAAGATCACCTTCTTAAATCCTGCAGATGGAAAGATGCTTAAGGTAGAGGCTCCACTTCCTCCTGAACTTGAGCAGGCAGTTGAAGCTCTCAGAATCAAGGAAGAGTAATTTAAATTAAAGAATTAACTCTATGATAGGGGATGTCTTTTGTTTTTTTTAAGACATCCCCTTTCTGTTTACACAATGCAGATATTTTTCGAATAAACAAAGTTCAAAAAGAATCACTGATTAGAGAAATCGTCATTAATATGGAGAAAAAGAGTTTTTGGAGTACAATACTCCTCCAAAAATTAAAGAGGCATATGACGAAATATGGAAGTAAAAAAAGACTATTCATATATAGATGGAAGAAGAGATCTTGTTTTTGATTCATCTTTTCCTGATTTTAAGGACTCAATAAAGGCTGTAGTTTTTGATCTGGATGGCACTTTAACAGATAGTATCTCTCAGATTATCGACTGTACGCACAAGTCCTTTTCTCTTTTAAGTCTGCCTCTGCCAGATGAAAGAGAAATTATGAGTACCATTGGCCTTGAGCTAAGTGAGGGTATTAAGCAGTTACTTCCTGAAGAGAAAAAGCCTGAATATAAGAAAATTACATCTTTCTACAGAGATGTGTATCTTCAGTCTCCGGAACTCCAGATTGACACACTCTTTGATGGAGTTGAGTCTCTTATGAAGAAAATCAGAGATAAAGGTTTGAAGATTGGCTATGCCTCCGGCCGTTCCACTGCAGGTATCAAGAAAACTCTGGATGCGACAATTCTTGGAGATTACTGTGATGCCATCTGTGGAGGTTCTGAAATTCCTAAGCCAAATCCTGAAATGATGAATCTGATGGCTAAAAGACTTGATATTCCCTCAGAGAGCATTTTAGGTGTTGGTGACTCATCTTTGGACATCAAGATGTTTATTGATGCCAACAACAGATCACTTGGTGTTCAGACAGGTGTGTGGAGTGGTGATGCCTTATTTTCACTTAAGCCTGACATGATTCTTCCATGTGTTTCTGACATGGAAAAATATATCGACCTTATATAAAAACGAAAATACTCACGTGAGTGAGTATTTTCCTGGTCTTCTTAATTCTACTTTCATTCGTCACAGATAATATAGTTAACAGCACCATGTCCTGCGATATATAAAGGAAACTCATTGGTGCTTCTGTCTGGAAGTGAAAGAATATTAACCTTGCACTTTGGCTTTACAGATTCAAGCTTCTTTCTGTCATAGTAAAGACTGTCTATAACATTAAAATCCAGAATTACAGCTCCGGTAGCTGCCGTATAGAAGAGGTTGCCTCTGAAATCTTTTGATACAACATCAACAGGAACTCCCTCTAGAACCAGAGGCATTTGAGCCAGTTCCGATGCAAGTGTGTTAACAGTTCTGTTGTCTGCAATCTTTGAGAGCTGTTTGAAATTCAGATAGATTCCGACGTAGCTTGAGTTTTTAGCATTGTCATTGAGATTAACAGTAACAGATGAAGAGCCATCATAGTTTTCTGTAGTTATGATACCAACTGTTGGCTCTTTGATAGTTCCATTCATGGCGGCACTGCCGTTTGGATAGACGACAGCTGTAGACTGGAACTTCTTTCTCTGACTTAAATCCTTTGCAATGATCTGTTTTAGAGATACTCCATAAACCTCACCTTTACCAAGAATAACCTGGTAAACACCATAGTGTTTAGTTTCGAATCTTGCTTCAATAGTGTAAGCGTGAGCACTACCAATGGTGTAGAAGGCACATACACACATTGTGATGAAAGATTTTATAGACATGAATCCACCTTAAATCAGACATTCCCTTATTCTAGTGTATACTGTTAACTCAAAAATATTCAGAATTTGTATCAAATTTTAATAAATTTTAGGTAGATATCATGGCGGAATTAGCCTTTAGCGAAGTTGTTAATTTTGAAAAACTTGTTGCAAATAATGCAGAGTACAAAACAAAAATCGATCCTTCCTATTTACCAAGACTAGCTGAGGCTTGCAGCTGTATTCTTCAGCCAGTGGATGTTGAGTTTAAATTCTACGAGGATCTGCAGGGCTTAAGAACTATTGAAGGTTCTTTTAACGCCAAGGTTCGTTTTGTATGTCAGAGATGCCAGAAAGAGTTTGACAAGGATATTACAGGAAGCTTTATTTCAACCTGTGATGAAGAAAAAGCAAGAAGTCTGAAACTAGATGAAAAGCTTGATATTGTTGAGCTTAATGAGGATGGATCCTTTAATCTTCTATCTTTTTTAGAAGACTGTATTCTGCTTGAGATTCCTTATATCACATCTCATGATGAGGATGATCCTGAGTGTGTGAGTGCCGATGACAGCTGGTCATTTGGTGAGCTTCATGAGGATGCTAGCAAGAATCCATTTTCTGCTCTTGCAGATTTGAAAGATAAACTGAAAAAATAGTTTTTTTCGTTTAATTTCTTTATTTTATAAGGTGTTTATAAAGCTTAAAATATTGTTATAAAGTTTTTTGCTTGAAAATAATATTTATAGCAAGTATAATACCGCGATTAGTGCCACAGAAGGTGGTTAAAGTTTGTTAAAAATCAGAGAAAGCGGGGCATTTAAGGTCTCCGCAATGAAGTAAATTTTAGGAGACAATAAAAATGGCTGTTCAGCAGAACCATAAGTCCCGTTCACGTCGTGACATGCGTCGTTCACACGATGCTTTATCAGCAATGCAGTTATCAATCGATAAGACTTCTGAGGAAGTTCATATTCGTCACAATATCACCAAGGGTGGTTACTACCGTGGTGAGAAGTTAAACTTAACTCCTGCAAAGCCAATCGAGTCTAAGTAATAACTTTTTTTAGTTGTCGATAAGATTCTTATCAGTATGAATTTATGGAGAAGGGCATAGGGACACAGTCTCTACGCCCTTTTTGAATTGTGAATAACGATACAAATATTACTGTTGCCCTTGATGGAACCGGTGGCGATAACGTTGATGCGAAGACAGTTGCTAGCGCAGTTCGCTTCGCACTGGTTCTATATCCAAACATAAAGATAAAGGTTTATGGATCTCAGAAGCTTAAGGTCGCTTTAGCTTTCGAGAAAGTTGATTCTAGCAGATATGAATTCATTGATGCTCCAGAATGCATTCCTCAGGATGAGGATCCTAGAGCCGTTTTGGAAGGTTACCGCACATCAGCAATGCGTCGAGTTATTGAAGCTGTTAAGAATAAAGAAGCTGATGTTGCTGTTTCAAGTGGTGGCACTGGACCGTTAGTAAGCCTTTCACGCCATATTCTTGGAACCATAGGCGGATTAAGACCAGCATTATGTGCAAAGATCCCTGCTGGTCCATCTAAATATTCTCTAATGCTGGATCTTGGAGCTAACGCTTCAAGCAATGCTAAGGATCTTCATGATTTCGCCTTTTTAGGTCAGGCCGCTTATCAGTGTTTCTACAATGTTTCCAAACCTAGGGTCTGTGTTCTGAACGTTGGAAGCGAGAGAAACAAGGGTAGTGCTTTGGTTAAAGAGGCTCGTGATCTTATTGAGCAGGATCATTCATTAAACTGCTACGGCTTTGTCGAGGCTGACAAGCTGTTTACTGATGATGCGGATGTAATTGTTACTGATGGTTTTACCGGAAATGTAGCTTTAAAGGCTGCAGAAGGTGTAGCCTCTGCATTCCTGAATGCACAGGGAATGAAGAAGTTTTTCTCAAAACTTGCCAGACCGGAATGGCTTCAGCCTTGGCAGTATAATGGCTCTGTTCTTCTTGGTGTTGACGGTCTTGTTATAAAGAGTCATGCCAGTGCAGGAAAGGAAGCTGTTGCTGTTGCTCTGGTAGAGGCAGCAAAGACCGCTCAGTTGAATCTGGTTGAATCTATTAAAGAAAAGCTACAGTAAACTTTTAGCGATACCAACATATAAACTCAGTAATTTTTCTAACGTTTTTGTTTGTTTTTAAAGAATAAGTAAAAAATCCTCAGATTTTTAGGAAATTTTATTTATTCTTGATAAAATACCAAAATTGTTTTTGTAGAAATTGGAGAATTCTTTGTTTACTCGAATTCTTGGAACAGGTAGTTATTTACCTGAACAGGTGCGTACCAACGCTGACTTGGAAAAGATGGTTGATACCTCTAATGAGTGGATCATTGAACGCACCGGTATAAGTGAGAGACGTATTGCAGCTCCGGATGAGACTGCTGCTTCTATGGGCGCAATTGCTGCTAAGAGAGCTATCGAAGCTGCCGGCATTGATGTTGGTGAGATTGATCTTGTTATATGCGCTACCACATCTGCTCAGTACGCCTTCCCTTCTGCTGCCTGTGAGATTTCAGGTCTGCTGGGTATTAAGGATAGACCTGCATTCGATTTAGCTGCAGCTTGTTCTGGTTTCAGCTATGCCTATTCACTTGCTCATTCAATGATTATTTCAGGTCAGGCAAAGAAAGTTCTGATTGTTGCCGCTGATTTAATGTCACGTGCATGTGATCCAACTGATAGAACCACAATTATTTTATTTGGTGATGGTGCATCCGCCTGTGTTTTAGGTGAATCCGAAACAGAGGGTACTATCACTACTCACATTTCAGCAGATTCAAAATTCGGACCATTGCTATCATTACCATACGCTAAGCGTGGAAACTTCTCCGGCGATGATTCATGGCTATACATGAAAGGTAATGATGTATTCAAACATGCAGTTACTGTTTTAGCTTCTCTGGTTACTACAACTTTAGAGAAGGGTAATATGACTGCAGAAGATCTTGATTTCCTTGTTCCTCATCAGGCTAATTTAAGAATCATTGCAGCAACTGCAAGAAAGCTTAAGCTTGATATGGACCATGTAATTGTTACATTGGATAAACAGGGCAATACATCAGCTCCTTCAGTTGGTCTTGCTTTAGACGAAGGTATTCGTTCTGGCAAGATTAAGAGAGGAGATATCCTTTTACTAGAATCCTTTGGTGGTGGATTTACCTGGGGTTCTGCTCTGGTTCGTTACTAGTATTCCATCAAAATGATGTTTGCCTTAACTATAGGCAATAACAGATTTAATTTTGAAAAGAAGTTTTTCTTAAATTCAGGAGATTCTTTATGAAGAAATTTGCAGCAGTTTTTCCAGGACAGGGCTCTCAGAGCGTTGGAATGTTTGCGGATTTTATGGATAATGAAATCGTTAAGGCAACATATGCTGAGGCAAATGAGGCTTTAGGTTATGATCTTCAGGCTGTTACCTTAAATGGTCCTGATACCGAGCTTAACAAGACTGAAGTTACTCAGCCAGCAATCTTAACCGCTTCTGTATCTGCATTTAGAGTTTTAATGTCAAAGTCTGAAAAACCTGTTGCTCTAGCAGGTCATTCTTTAGGTGAGTACAGCGCACTTGTTGCTGCAGGCGTTATTGATTTTAAGGATGCTGTTAGATTAGTAAGACTTCGTGGTCAGGCAATGCAAGAGGCTGTACCAGCTGGTGTTGGTGCTATGGCAGCTATTCTTGGTATTGATGACAATGCAATCATCGAGACCTGTGCAAAGGTATCAACCGATTCTGAAAAAGTATGGGCTGCAAATTTCAATACTCCAGGTCAGGTTGTAATTTCTGGTAACAGGGCTGCGGTTGATAAGGCTTGTGCTGAATTTACAGCAATGGGTGCTAAGAGAGTTGTCCCTCTAGCTGTTTCTGCTCCTTCTCACTGCCCATTAATGCAGCCTGCTGCTGACAGACTAGCTGAGGCTTTAAAGTCAATCAAGATTAACGATGCATCTATTCCTGTATATGTTAATGCTTTAGCTAAGCCATTAACTAAGGCTTCAGATTTAGTTGATGCTCTTGTTAAGCAGTTAACCATGCCTGTTCGTTGGGTTGAAACTGTTCAGGCTTTAAAGGCTGACGGTGTTGAAGCTCTAGTAGAGTGCGGTCCTAACAAGGTTCTATGCGGTTTAAACCGTCGTATTGACAAGACCTTAGGCAGCGCAAATATCTGCAACGAGCAGACCTTAGAAAAAGCTTTAGAAGAATTAGCATAGGAAGTAGATTATGTTTAATTTAGATTTTTCTGGAAAGATTGTTTTAGTTACCGGTGCATCACGTGGTATCGGTAAAGGTATTGCACAGGCATTTGAGCAGTTAGGTGCAACAGTATATGGTACTGCAACATCAGAGAAGGGGGCTGCAGGTATTACTGAGTATTTAAACGGTCATGGAAAGGGCTTCGTTATGAATTCCCTTGATAAGCAGACTGTAGAAGACTGTTTCAATGCTGTTGTTGCTGATGCAGGTACCTGCCCAGATATTATCATTAACAATGCTGGTATTACTCGTGATACTTTATTCATGAGAATGAAGGATCAGGACTGGTCAGATGTTTTACAGTGCAACCTGTTTGCATGTGTACAGATGTGTAAGCTTGCAATCGGTCCTATGATGAAGAAGAGAGCTGGTAGAATCATCAATATCTCATCAATCGTAGGTCAGGATGGTAATGCAGGTCAGTGTAACTACGCTGCAGCAAAGGCTGGTTTAATCGGCTTTAGCAAGTCATTAGCAAAAGAAGTTGGTTCTAGAGGTATTACAGTTAACTGTATCGCTCCAGGCTTCGTAGCTACCGATATGACTGCAGCATTAAATGAAGAGCAGTTAAAGGCTTGGACTAATTCTATTCCTTTAAAGAGAGCTGCTTCTGTTGATGATATTGCAGGTGCTGCTGTATTTTTAGCTTCAGATTTAGCTGCTTATATCACTGGTTCTACCATTGATGTAAACGGTGGTTTACACTGCAACTAATTGATACTTATGCATATTTGTGAATTAAATTACTTTTTGTATATTTTATTCTAATTTTTACTACCAAAAGTCATTTAAAACATATATAATTGCATGTAGTTTTGTTTGGGTCCTAGCATTGGGCTGGGGCGTTTTTTTTAGTAAAGGGACAGCGCTGCCTTTGCAGCCTGGTCAAGGAAAAAAATGAGCAATATTGAAGAGCGCGTAAATAAAGTTATCGTTGACACATTAGGCGTTAAGCCTGAGGATGTTGTACCTGAGGCATCATTCGTTGATGATCTTGGCGCTGACTCACTAGATACCGTAGAGCTTGTAATGGCTTTAGAGGAAGAGTTCGGTACCGAAATCCCTGATGAGGAAGCTGAGAAGATCACTACCGTTCAGGCCGCAATCGATTACATCAACAACAATCAGTAATAGCTGGTCGGTGTTGAATTAAAAGGGTGAATAATATTCACCCGATATTTGAACATTTAAAGTGGACTGGAGATGCTAAACATCTCCATTCTTTTTAGAAGATTTTGTATCACCTTTTATAAAGCTTACAAAGGATTCATCTGGTTATACCAGTTCTTTGAATGTTGATAAGGTTGTGATTCTGTCACAACCAAAGAATTCACGACGGAAATAATCCCGTCTAAAGCGTAAGGGAAAACAATATCCCTACGTTGAGTCAATTATCAGGCTTTTAATGCTTGTTATTCGGTAAGTTATTACCGATGTAGTTCACAAATCAATAACGGAGATCCAACGGTGCAATTACGTAGGGTTGTAGTTACCGGAATGGGTATGTTAAGCCCAGTTGGCGGTACTTTAGAAGAATCATGGAAAAATTTATTAGCTGGTAAGAGCGGTATCACTACTGTTGAACATTTTGATACTTCAGATTTCTCTGTAAAGATTGCTGGTTTAGTAAAGAACTTTAATGCTGAGCAGTGGGGTATCACCAGTAAGGATGCTCGTAAGATGGATGAGTTCATCCAGTACGGTATCGCTGCTGGCATTATGGCATTAAATGATTCTGGTCTTGAAATTACTCCAGAGAACGCTGATAGAATCGGTACAATGATCGGTTCAGGTATTGGTGGTCTAACTCTTATTGAGAAGAACATTACCGGCCTAGTAGCTAAAGGTCCTCGTGGAATCAGCCCATTCTTCGTTCCATCAACTATTATTAACATGGTTTCAGGCCAGCTTTCAATCATGAAAGGTCTTCGTGGTCCTAACCTGTCAACTGTTACCGCTTGTGCTACCGGTACTCACGCTATCGGTTTATCAGCAAGACTGATTGCTTTCGGTGATGCTGACGTTATGGTTTGTGGTGGTGCAGAAAAAGCTTCAACCCCAATGGGTATTGGCGGTTTCGCTTCAATGAAGGCTCTATCTCACCGTAATGATGATCCTGAGCATGCTTCACGTCCATGGGATAAGGATCGTGATGGCTTCGTTCTAGGTGACGGTGCAGGTGTTCTAATTCTTGAAGAGTATGAGCACGCTAAGGCTCGTGGTGCTAAGATTTATGCTGAGTTAGTTGGCTTCGGTATGTCTGGTGATGCTTACCACATGACTGCTACCCCTTCAACTGGTGAAGGTGCTGCAAGATCTATGATGGGTGCACTGAAGGATGCTGGTGTTAAGCCAGAGCAGGTTAACTACATTAACGCTCACGGTACTTCAACTGCTGTTGGTGATTTATCAGAGTTACGTGCTGCTAAGAGCCTATTCGGTGATGCTCCTAAGAACTGCTGCATGAGCTCAACCAAGTCAATGACTGGTCACCTTCTAGGTGCTGCAGGTGCTATTGAGGCTGTTATCACTGTTATGTCAATCAAGGATCAGATTTGTCCTCCAACAATCAATCTTGTTAACCCAGAAGATGAGGTTGGTGATTTTAATCTTGTTCCTGGCACAGCTCAGAAGCATGATATTGAGTACGCTATGTCAAATAACTTTGGCTTCGGCGGTACCAATGGTTCACTTCTATTCAAGAGAATGAACTAATTCATATTGTTATCCCGCTTTATGCGGGATAATGTTATATGATTACCAATTCTTTTAATACTCCTAGTATTTCCTTTCTGTATACGATTCCATAATATCTGCTGTCAAAAGAATCCTTCTTTAAACTTGCAACCAGGAATTCGTCCTTATTTAATATTCTTTTTATCTTTGAATAGGTTAGCTTAAGTCTGTTACCGTCATAAGGCATAGGGCGTGTATTAGGTAAGAGATTTCCATTTACATAAATACCTTCTTTAGTAGTCTCCACGAAATCGTTAGCTGATGCGACTATATGTTTTCCAATAGGGGATAATCCGTTTTTACATTTGCCCACTGGCAGATAGCCTCTTGTTCTCGCTATTGTTGTATATTCGTTATTAAGACAGAATAGTATTGTTTTACTATTTCCTAATTTTTCTTTGTTTCTATCAAGTGTATAGATTCCAATCGGGA
>JAGDBH010000069.1 GCA_017959135.1 Succinivibrio sp.
AAAAAATCTAAAACACCAACATTATTCATTCATGGAAGTGAAGATACACTGGTTCCACCTTCTATGATGGAAAAGCTATATAGCAGCTGTAATTCTCCTAAGACAAAACTTGTTGTAAAAGGAGCCGGACATGGGGATGCAATGAAAGATGCAGGAAATGATTACTGGAAAGCTGTATTCAGTTTTCTTGAGAACACAAGCTCCTAGTCTTCACCTAAGAGCTTAAATGGAAAAGTCAGCTCACAAAGCTCGAAACCTAATTCGTGCTTTAGTTCTGAGAAAACGCATGGTTGAATGCTAAATATGCCAGCATTGAAAGACTTGCGTTGTAGTAGTCATCCTTGGCTGTAAAGACAGGCTCTTCTACTGTTTCTCCCATGACCAGTTTTCTGACATTTAAAAGACCAGAGGTCATATTGTAGTTTGCCTTTTCACCTGTTATAACATCAACGTATGCAGGAGTTGTGGTTGAGCTGAACTTTGAGAACCACACTTTCCAAGGTGCAAGCTCAGGTGCATCCTGATTATCCCAGTACAGATAAAGTGGAACTCTTATGGCATCATAGCTTGATCTTGCAGGCCATCTGTCTGAAACCTCTACATTGCCTTTAAGATCCATTTTTACCCAGTCAGGAGTAATAGGAACGGTTCTTCCATTCACTGCTGAAATAATTTCTTTTCCATCCTTAGCAATTTCATTCCATTTTTTCTGGTAGGTATGCTTATATAGACCGCATAGAGCAGGGTAGATATAGTATGAAGGATTGATGGTAACAAAACTGTTTACAAGGAAAGTGTTCACTCCAGGCAGAATAACCTGCTTTTTGGCAAAGTTAATAATCAGAGTATTCTGAATTACAGAAAGAAGCTTCTGTCCTCTTTTGGTGTAATCCTTATTCTTCCATTTCGTGCCGGCCTCAAGCAGAACCCATGCAATCATGAGGTCTCCATCGGTAGCGTTGTTTTTGTCGGAAACAGGATCATTCTCGTTTCTCTTGTAGGCCCAGACATAAAGTCCCTTTTCCTCATTGAAAAGGTTCTTCTTTGTCCAGGCAAGAATCTTGTCAAAACTCTTTTGGTCATCAAAATACAGTGAGAACAGAAGACCGTAGCTCTGGCCCTCTGTGTGGGAAATGTTGCTGTTGCCGGTATCTACAATAGCACCGTCAGCTGAAAGGTATCTTTTTTTGTAGTCATCCCATGCCGAAGCATTTGCTGCAGAGCATAGGAAAACCTGTGAGAAAGCTGCAAGAGCAGCCTTCTTTATAAGGTCTTTTAAAAACATATAAGGCCCTACTTAACACGTTTGAACTCGAAAACAGCATCTGATGGCGCAATTATTTCCTTGATTGTGCACACCAGCTCTACAGGGGCTCCTGTCTGTCGGAACCAGCTGTTGTACAGTCCGCACATAATAACGCTGAAATACTGTAACCATTTGTTTTTGAAGTCCCCGTCGTCAATGACAGGAAGATCATGATGCTTAATAATAACATGATTATCAGCATCTTCAATCTGACAGACTCCAAAGCCCATTTTGGTTAGAATATCGTTTATTTCAAGATGAAGTCATGACAGTGAGTCCACGTTTTTAACCGCATGCTTAGCGCCAAGATTTACTCCGACCTCAAAGAGAAAATCGTTAACCTCACGGTTGCTTGCGTTAATATTCATCATCTTGATGATCTGAAGCAGAATCTCGATATATCCGTTTTCGTTCTGTTTATATGAGGTAGAGAAGTAGCTTTTCATTACATACCTCCCAGAACTGACTTGATGTATAGCATTTCAGACATTTCCTTGTACTCGCCGAATGTGCTGTATCCGATTGTGCCTCCGATCATCAGATCGTCTAACAGATAGTAATCGAGGGCAAGCTTTGCTGAACCACCGATACCGCTTTCATCCTTAGCCTCATGCTTAGCTGACTTGATAAAGCCGTAGCCAGCAAGGAATTCTGCCGCACTCTGATATGCTGAATTGGTTGGGAAGTAGTCTTCCTCGTTCAGATGATAGGTCTGATAACCCAGAGAAACATTTGCATTCAGCTCAAGATTCTCGGTTCTCTTTTTGTAGTTGACCGGAATAGATGCAACAAAGTATTTCTGAGGAGAGAAATAACCGCCGTGACCGAAGGTAAAGTTGTTCTCGTTATGCTTGAAGTTCTCGTAGTTCAGATCGATACCGACAGTTAAATCCTGGTACATGGTTGCTTTGAATGGGTGAACATACAGTCCTGCATTCAGACCGAAGCTGTTGTTTGACAGAACATTCTTACCTCTATAGCCGTAGTATGAACCACCCATGTATCCACCCAGGAATCCATCGTCATAGCCGTATTCAACCTTACCACCGTTCTTGGTTACACCACCCCAGTAGGTACCTGAGATCTGGTCTTTGTAGCCGTAGTATGAAAGCAATGAGTCTTTTACAGCTGTACGAGATGCGGTAAAGCGAAGTTCTCCATTCTGAGTCAGAGGATATCTGTAGAACAGACCACCGACCAGAGTTGTTCCGTCCTTACCTACAGGTGTCACACCCATGTTGATTCTGTAGTCATCATCAGACAGACCAATATTGAATCCAACTCCTGAACCTCGTTTTGCTCGGGCATTGGACATAACTGTCTTGATATCTGAATACTGATTTACAGCATACATGGTCTTGCCTGCGTTGTTGAATTTCTTGAAGTACTTATAAAGGTTGTCTGTTCCTTCAGATGTTGCAACGTTGTAATCTGATGCATCAAGTGTGATGTTAGAAATTAGTTCTTCAAAATCAGAATCATCAAGATTATTGAATCCATACTGATTCTTGAATTGGGCTTTAAAGTCAGCCAGATCGACAGAAGGATCTTTTGCCGCAAGTGCAGACGCATACGATGTTTTTATTGCATTGATTCTCTGTACCAGATTCTGTACACCAACATTCAGCGCATTGGTTCCCCATTTCTCTGAGGATGATGATGCAAGATTACCAGCGTACATGGTATCTGGTGTTACATTCAGATCAAGCTTGGCACCTTCGAATACAGGTGTAGAGAAGGTTACAGGAACTGCCAGGTAGTTAACCTTGCTTAGTCCGCTTTCACCATCCTTCTGATTGCTTTCAACACCAATCTTTACAGTGGTTGCAAGCTTATCCTGAAGGTCTCTGATCATGAAGTTGACTTCATTGAGGGCATCAACACGATCCTTAGGCTTCATGTTCACACTTGTATAAGTTGCATTGCCGCTGTTTGTCCATGGAAGTTCAACCTTGTCTGGTTTGCTTGTTGTAGACAGGGATGATTTACGGTTAGAGAATGGATTGCCTGGCTGATGCACAATAGTATTTGCAGGTGCTGTCATTGAGGTTGAAAGATGTGAGTCTGGCAGAATCTCATAACGACCGTCTAATAGAGTACGAGCTCGCTTTAACTTAGCCAGTGCACCTTCGTAATTCTTATTCTTGTTATCAACTCTTGCCATTAAGGTCAGAGTCTGAGGGTCATCACTTGGAGCTAATCTCTGTGCTAGCTGAGTGGCTGTCTCATAATTCTTGTTGGCCATAGCTGCATTTATAGCGCCCTTGAGTGCATCCTGTGAATTTGGATCGGTTC
>JAGDBH010000070.1 GCA_017959135.1 Succinivibrio sp.
ACGAGTTCGGTAAGGACGTAACTCTTGCTATGGACTGTGCTTCATCAGAGTTCTATAACGAAAAGACTGGCATGTATGAACTAAAGGGAGAGGGCAAGACCTTTACTTCTCACGAGTTCACTGATTATCTGTCAAATCTTGTAAATGAGTATCCTATTGTTTCAATCGAAGACGGTCAGAACGAGTCTGACTGGGATGGCTTCAAATATCAGACTGAGAAGCTAGGCTCTCATGTTCAGCTTGTTGGTGACGATCTGTTCGTAACCAATACCAAGATCCTTTCAGAAGGCATCAAGAAGGGCATTGCTAACTCAATTCTTATCAAGTTCAACCAGATTGGTTCCTTAACTGAGACATTAAATGCAATTAAGATGGCTCAGGATGCTGGTTATACAGCAGTTGTTTCACACCGTTCAGGTGAGACTGAGGATACCACAATTGCTGATCTTGCTGTTGGTACTTCATGTGGTCAGATTAAGACCGGTTCAATGAGCCGCTCAGATCGTATCGCTAAATACAATCAGCTGATCCGTATCGAGGAAGAGTTAGGTGAGAACGCTGTCTTCCTTGGCCGTAAGGCAATCAAGGGCCAGAACTAATTCTGGTTTCGGTCTTAGGGCATCGGGGGAATCCCGGTGCCTTAGAAAAGGTTCAAAAATCCGTGTTTTGAACTAGTTACAGTGTATATCTTCGGTTCCATTTTTTTCGTCAGAGTATAATCTCTGACTTTTTTTTCTTAAAACCTTTCCATTTTATCAGATCATTTTTGCTCAATTCTTGCACCAGACTGAAAAAATAAAATAAAACTGCACAAATTCGGTGTAGCTAAAAAGAACAAAAATCAGAGGTGTATAATAAAAGTGCATTAGCCTTTATTTCAAATAGTTGCTAATTCAGAATGTTCAAATGAATACATTTGTTACTATTTGTTTCATTTGTTTAAGTAAAGTTTAACAATAAAATATAAGGAGACAGTTCAGAGGGGAATTCTTTCTGCGCTGTAGAATAATGACTGATATCCAACTTCATTCTCAACCTAATTTATTTAATAGGTTCCTGAATCTTATCGAAAGTATGGGAAATAAGCTTCCTCACATTACCATGCTGTTTATCTATGCTCTTATTGTGACGATGATTATTTCATCACTTTTATCATTTGTAGATTTTGACTACATACATCCGACAACCAAAGAAAAGATTCAGATTCTAAATATGCTGGCACCTGCCAACGTACTTGATCTGATAGTTAACTCCGTCAAGAACTTCATGGGATTCCCTCCTTTAGGCATCACTATTGTTGCTACTCTGGGTATCGGTATCGCTGAAGGTTCAGGCTTTGTTAATGTTCTGATTAAAAAGTTCCTGTCAGTTACCCCAAGAAAGATTCTGACACCAACTGTTATCTTTATTTCTATTGTCTGCCATCTTGTATCAGACAGTGCCTATACCATTCTGATGCCTGTATCCGCTCTGATGTTCTACTCCTGCGGACGTCATCCATTAGCAGGTATTGCCTGTTCATTTGCTGGCCTAGCCGGCGGTTTCACCGCAAGCTTTACTCCATCAATTATTGATCCTGTAATGCAGAGTTTTACTGAATCAGCTTCACACATAATTGATCCTAATTATTCTGTTAATGTTCTGTGCAACTATTTCTATGCTTTAGGCGGAACCTTCTTTGTGATCCTGTCCGTATGGTACGTAACAGATAAGATTATCGAACCAAGACTTATGCGTACTATGCCTCTTGATCTCGATATTAAGGAAGATAAGAATCTTGCAGTAACTCCAGTAAGTGCAAAAGAGAATCATGCATTCAAGTTTGCAATCTCAACTGTTATCGGTCTTCTGGCACTGCTGTTTATTCTGT
The DNA here is from genome assembly GCA_017959135.1 of Succinivibrio sp. GTDB lineage: Bacteria > Pseudomonadota > Gammaproteobacteria > Enterobacterales > Succinivibrionaceae > Succinivibrio. The sequence goes on from JAGDBH010000070.1 coordinate 1,871, forward strand.
GCTATCCAGAAAACTCTATGCTCAGAGCTCCAGACGGAACCTTAACCTCACCTAAGGCTCCAGTAATGATGGGACTTGTTCCATTACTGTTTATCTTCTTCTCACTGCCTGGTATTGTATTCGGTTATGCCGCTGGAACCTTCAAGAATGCAAACGATGTAATCCGCTCAATGGATCACATCATGAATATGCTGATTTCCTTCATCGTATTCTGTTTCTTCGCAGGTCAGTTCCTGTCTGTGTTCGGTCACTCCAATATAGGTTCGCTTCTGGCAATTTCCGGCGCAGAATTCCTAAAGAATATGGGCCTGCCTTCCGGTATTACTCTGTTTGGTATTATTATTCTGACCGGTCTTCTGAATCTTCTGATTACTTCAGCTACATCAAAGTGGGCAATTCTTTCAACCATCTTTGTTCCAATGCTGATGATGCTTGGCATTTCACCAGAGCTTACCCAGGCTGCATTCAGAGTATCTGACTCTGCAGTAAACGTATGTACTCCTATGTTTGCCTTCTATCCACTGCTGATTTCATACTGTCAGCGTTACTGCAAGAAGGCAGGTGTTGGTACCTTAAGCTCAATGATGCTGCCTTACACCTTTGCTCTGATGATTGTACTGACCATAGTTCTGTATCTGTACTGGTTTATAGGTATACCTTTAGGCTTCCAGAGCGGATTTGACTATCCTTCAACTATGTTCCCTCAGGCTCAGTAAGGAGCACTCATGGAACTGATTAAATGTCTTACAGACCGATTTTATCGGTATGCTGCAGTTGCATCTCAGTCAGATGCGACTGTAAAGACTGTCCCTACCTCAGAGGGACAGACTGTGCTTGCCAATATGCTTGCAGATGAACTTCGCGAGCTTGGTCTTACCGATGTCAGTGTAGACGAGCACAGCTGTGTCTACGCCACTTTAAAGGGTAACTGCAATGGTCCTGTGGTCGGCTTTCTGGCTCACCTTGATACTGTTGATGTTGCGCTAAGCCCTGAGATTCATCCTCAGATTATTCATTATGAGGGTGGAGATGTTGTTCTTAACAAAGAGAAGAACATCGTAATGAAGCTCTCAGAGCACCCTGAACTTCAGGACTTTGTCGGTGAGGATATTATCTTCTCGGACGGTACCTCGGTTTTAGGTGCGGATGATAAGTCTGCAATTGCCAACATCATGACCATGCTTGAGGTCTTAAAAAATGATCCGTCCAGAAAACATCCTGAGCTTAAGATAGCTTTTGTCCCTGATGAAGAAATCGGTCTTTTAGGTTCAAAGTGCATGGATCTTGAGAAGTTCAAGGTGGATTTTGCGTATACCATTGACTGTTCTGGTGTTGGACAGGTTGTATATGAGACCTTCAATGCAGGTACTGTTAAGTTCAGAATCAAAGGTGTAAGCGCTCATCCTATGTCAGCTAAGAATGTACTTGTTAATCCTATCATTGTTGCTCATGATCTGATCTCAATGTTTGACAGAGCTCAGACTCCTGAGCACACAGAGGGCAAGGAAGGCTACTGGTGGTTTAGCGGTATGCATGCTGATCCTCTTTACTGTGATTTGACCATGCTGATACGTGATCATGACAAAAAGCTATATGAGTGGCGCAAACAGTATGTGCTTGATGCAGTTGAGATGCTTAAAAAGCGTTATCCAAAGGCTGAGATTTCTGTTGAACTATCTGATACTTATGAGAATATCGCCAATAACGTAAAGCGTGAAGACCCTCCTGTAGCCATGCTTTATCAGGCTCTGTCCGAGCTTGGCATAAAGAGTGTCACCTACGCAATGCGTGGCGGCACCGATGGCTCTCAGCTGTCTACCA
>JAGDBH010000071.1 GCA_017959135.1 Succinivibrio sp.
ACGATTGATACGGTGGTGGAGGTAGGAAGACCAAAGGAATTGAAAAGGTTTAAAAGTAGAACATCACAAATCATTACTGCTGCAAAAATCAGCATTATTTCCTCAAAGGAGAACAGCTCCGGGAAAAGCATTCCCTTTCTGGCCACTTCCATCATTCCTGATGAGAAGGTTGCTCCGCAAAGAACGCCCACTGATGCAACCAGCATAATAACAAATAAGGGAGCGATTCTTGTGCCAACTGCTGAGTTAAGGAAGTTGGCCGCGTCATTACTTACACCTACAAAAAGATCCAAGGTGGCAAGAAGCATTAGCATTACTACTAATATAAAGACAATTGCTTCAAACATATTTTTCCTAATTGTGCTCTAACATTTTTTTTGAATTTTAGCATAAGTTACCTTGGTTTTGGGTAGCCCTGCTGTTCAATGTATTAGACAACTTTCACACGCTGTAAAATTAAGAAATTTCAAGGCAAAAAATTAAAATTATTAACATTTCGCTAATTGTGACAAATATCTCGTTATTTTGGTTCAAAACACCATTTTTTTTAGAAAAATTGAGATTTTGAGATTGCAGATTATATAATGAAAAGAAAATTTTTAACGTCAAATAAACGTAAAAAAAATATGGAACACGACTTACAAAAAGACATTATCTACACCCGAATCAAAGAAATGATAGTCAATGGCACCTTTGCCATGGGTGAAAAAATCTCTGAAAGAACACTTGAGCAGTCTCTAAAGGCAAACAAGGCCCCTATCAGAGATGCCCTGAAAAGACTTCAGGCTGAAGGTTTGGTAGTGCGTAAGCCAAAAAGCGGAACCTATGTATTCTCTTTATCTCAGAAAGAGCTTCTTAATCTTTTAAACTTCCGATTTGTCATCGAATCTCAGGGAATGATCCTCTCCTTTGGACAGAATCAGGAGAAGCTTATTGAGAGAACCGAAAACATTATTATGAAGATGAAATCTGCCCTGGCCTTAAATCAGGGTGATGTCTATCTTCAGCAGGATTCTCTGTTCCATGAGACTCTGGTTTCTCTGTGTGAGAACAACTACTTTATTACCTCCTTTGAAAGAATCTCTGCAATCATGGATACGGCAAGAAACTTTCTGGGCAACAATCTTGAGCACATGCAGAAATCAATTGTTGAACATCAGAATATTGCCAATGCAATTCGTGAAAAGAATATCGGTCGTGTTGTTGAACTTCTGCGCGAACATATTCTTCCGGAGTTTGGAGCATACTGGAAAAACTTCAATCTTTCCGATGCCGACTGATTTTTAGATACTCGGTATTCCCTACTCTGTAAAAGCCTGCCATAATTTCACACAAAGAAATTTCAAATAATATGTTTTTTTGTGTGGCAAAATTTTTTCTTTTGTGAAAAAATACACACGGAAAACAATTGGTAGCTTTGGGCTGAAAGAAACAGCCTTATGCCATGCTGCTAGTGCGAATAACCAAACAGCATCTGCTGTTTTTCGGAGAATCCAGATGATCTCAGCATGCCTTTTAAATGAAGAAGACGATACCCTAGCTATCGTCCCAATTAAAACAACCGAGCCACTGCCTTCAGATGTTATCTGGCTTGATGTTAATCAGCCTGATGAGGAAGAGCGTAGCTGGCTTGAAGCTTTACTTGTGGAAGATGTCCCTGAAGAGGACGAGATGGATGACATTGAGTCATCATCACGTTTCCGTGTAGGTCCTGACGGTGTACATATCCTTTCCTTATTCCCACAGAGAATTTCTAACGAAACTCATGGTGTGAACATGTCTTTCACAATGAGAAAGAATCTTCTGATCTCTTTCCGTGAGGATGATATTTCCATTGTCAGACTACTTCGCTACTACATAAGACATAATAAGGTTGATATACGTTCTGCTTTAGATATCCTGGTTAAACTTCAGGAGCTTAAGGTAGATCAGTTATCTGATTTGATCGAGGATGCATACAGCACTCTGGAAGAAACTTCTGATCAGATAACTGATGAACTGCATGTGGATGAAACCTTGGAGGAGCTTGTAAATCAGGAGGAGTTGAACTCCCAGATTCTGCAGGCGCTTCACGATACCAGAAGAGCTCTAAGATTCATCAGAAAGACCTTCGGCAGTTCATTGGAAGATCGCCAGATTAGAATTCTGGATGAGGTTTTAACCGATATTGAGTCTATTCTGCCTCATACCTCATTTATTTCTAACAAGATTAACTTCCAGCTGGAAGCTTCCATGGGCTATACCAATCAGAAGCAGAACAGCATCATCAAGATCTTCTCAGTGGCGGCAGTAGTTTTCATGCCTCCTACCTGGATTGCATCTGTGTACGGAATGAACTTCAAGTTCATGCCTGAGCTTGAATGGTACTGGGGTTACCCACTGTCCATCGGTCTTATGATTATGTCTGCAGCTATAACCTATTTCTTCTTCAGAAAGAAAGGCTGGCTATAGTTAAGGACTTCAGAGAAGATAATTACGATAAAGGCTGGGATAAAATCTCAGCCTTTAACATATATAAAGATACTTTCTTAAATTCTACTTGATAAGCCCCTGCTCTTTTGCCCTTTTAACAATTTCCTTAAAGGCAACTACAGAATCATAGGCAGTTGAGTCAGCTAGTCTTAGAACATCATCTTCAGACAGGTACAGAATTCCTGAAACCTCACTCTTCTGTCTTACAGTGATACTGTCTGTAACTGCAAGATAGAGATAACCGTAGAAAAAGCGCATTCCACTCTTTGAGATAATCTTGTGAGGACCAAAACTGTGGAATTCACAGGATGGTAAATCAGCATCCACACCAATCTCTTCTAAAAGTTCTCTTTTGGCACTTAGAATTTCATCCTCACCATGCTGCATAACGCCACCTACTACAGCATCAAAGGTACCAGGAGAATAATCCTTGCACAGTGTTCTGATTTCAATCAGAAACTTGCCGCTGTGATCCATTACCGCAATATAGGATGCTCTGTGAGGGAGCTGATCTTTTCTCATTTCCCTGCGGGTAACAGTTTTTATGATGTTATTGTCCTCATCAACAATATCTACTAATTCGGTTGCTGACATGATTTATTCTCCAAAAATTTGCTAAAAAGATTATAATTTCAAAAATCAAAAAAGTGACGGATTTTTTTTATGGTAAGAGAAAACAGAAACGACATTATTTCACTTGAGGAAAAGATTGCCTGGCTTGAAGATATCATCGAGAGACAGTCAAAGGAACTAAGTGATTTATATGACAAGATGGATAAACTAGAGCGACAGTTTAAGGTTCTTTATTCTAAGGTTGGAGATCCTTATGCAACCCGTTCTCAAAAGGATGAAGTTCCGCCACCTCATTATTAGTCTCAAGGTATTTTTATGAAAAAACTAGTAATTCTTCTGCAGCTTTTTGCTGTAATGTTCGTAACCGCCTGCTCTAACGGTGAGCATGTTGTTGATTTAAAATCCCCTATTGAAGTTGTTTCAGATGGAACCGGTCCAAAGGTTTGCATTGCTGATGTTACCGACAACCGTCTGTTTGTAGGCAATGAGAATCAGCCAAATCTGCCATCTGGCGAGATTTTAAGTCCTGATTACAAATCACGTGCCTACGCAAGATTAAAGAACAGCTTTGGCTCTCAGACCGGCGCAATGCTTCTGCCACGTGACAAGACCGTAACCATGGTTGTAAGAGAGGTTTTAGAGAGAGCTTTAAGCGATGACGGCTATACCGTTGTACAGGACAGCGCAGCTGAGGATTCAGACACCATCATTATGGCTGTAAGCATCAAGCAGTTCTGGACCTGGGCTGGCCTTCAGAAGATCAACGATAACATCAACAGTGATATCGAGCTTGACGTATATACCCAGAATCAGGGAAATCAGAAACACTTTAATCTTAAGAACAGACAGACCAGAAAAGTGCTGACTGATACCAGAACTCTGTACAAGACAACTACTGAGCAGTCTTTAGCAAACATCTACAATCTAGCTTTAGAAAAGTTCAGAAATCTACAGTAATCATCTATTCAGATAAGCCTCAGGCTCTATTTCCTGATGCTTGTCATTTCTATCTTCCATCCTCTACTCTATTAACTGCTCTGAAAAACAATCTTTTTTCACCATCCTCTTAATAATTAAACGAAAATTTGTAACTTTTTTTATCTTATCTGGCCTCAATAAAATTGAAAAAATCCCATCTCAAAGCGTATAATGTTCAATCAGTTTTTATTTATTTTGATTATTGATTATGAAAAAAATGCTTATCGCAGTTGCAGGTTCACTTGCCCTGCTTGCAGCTGGCTGTACATCACTTCCAGAGGGCGCTCGTAAGATGACTCTGAATATCAACTCTGTTGAGTTTCAGAATAAAAACAATGTTGAAGGCTTTTTAGTTGATTACACTGTTCATCACTCATCTGCCGAACCAATGCCAATTGACAAGGTTAAAATCAATATCAAACTAAATGGCAGAGAAGCTGCTAATTATGTAAATGACAATGAGTTCCTCATCCAGCATCTTGAGGATAAGCAGTTTCAGACCTTTGTTCCAGCCAACAAGACCTATGCTGTTGCAAAGAAGAGTCTGATTTCAAATCCAATGCTACAGCTGCAGGTTGATGCAACTGTTGAGATTATCGTTGATGAGAACAGCAAACACGCTGAGTCTGCATTCAACGTCAAGAAAAACTATAAAGGTATAATCCATGGCACAGCTAACTAACGCAGACTACAGAAAGAATTCTTTCGAACCAAGAATTGCTGTTGTACAGTTAATCTTCGGTATCATCTATGGATTCGTAACCGGTATCGGCATCATTCTGGCTTTCAGAGTATTAGAGGCTACTGGTGAGCAGCCATGGCTTCAGTATTTCTTTGTTGTGCTGTTTGGTATTCTTGCCGGCAAGAGTTTCTATATCTATGCAAAAACACGTATTGCCCAGAATACAGGCATACAGGTTGTTGCAAAGGTTGACAATATCGTTCCAACCCACGGTATCACTATTGTTGAAGGCATGCTGATGATGCCTGATGATACTACTCTTCCAATCGAGAGCCGCTTTGCAGGTGAAAACGTTGCCCACGAGCTGAAGAGATTTCTGGATGAGAACAAGACCAAGAAGCTTCCTGCTTTACTGGTTAACAAAGATACCAAGCATCCAAAGGGACAGTTCCTGGTTAAGACACGTGCAGGACATCTGGATCCTGAATACATGAATTCATTAAAAACAAGTAAATAATAATTAGGATTATTCATATTATGAGTCTTTTAAGTACAAAAGAAATCCTTGCAGGAAAAGTTGCTATCGGAGAAAAAGTAACTCTTGCAGGCTGGATTCGTACCCGTCGTGATTCAAAGGCTGGTTTTTCATTCCTGGCTGTTAACGATGGTTCTGGTTTTGATAACGTTCAGGTTATTGCTCAGAATACTTTAGATAATTATGAGTCAGATGTTTTAAGACTGACCACCGGCTGTGCCGTTGTAGTTGAAGGTACCTTAAAGGCTTCTGAAGGTAAGGGTCAGGCTTATGAGGTATTAGCAGACAAGATTATCGTAACAGGTTTCGTTGAAGATCCTGATACCTACCCTATGTCAGCAAAGCGCCACACTGTAGAGTACCTGCGTGAGTATGCTCACCTGCGTCCTCGTACAAATCTGATGGGTGCTGTAATGCGTATCCGCAACACTGTTGCCTATGCAATTCACAGCTACTTCCAGCAGAACGGTTTCATGTGGGTAGCAACTCCTCTTATCACTGCATCAGACTGTGAAGGTGCAGGTGAGATGTTCACTGTTACCAACTTCGATTTAAACAACATTCCAAAGAATGACAAGGGCGAGGCTGACTTCTCCAAGGACTTCTTTGGCAAGCACGCTTACATGACCGTATCAGGTCAGCTGAATGTTGAGACCTATGCAAGTGCATTCTCAAAGGTATACACCTTTGGTCCTACCTTCAGAGCTGAAAATTCAAACACCACCCGTCACCTTGCTGAGTTCTGGATGGTTGAGCCAGAGATGGCATTTACAGATTTAAACGGCTGTGCAAAGACTGCTGAAGGTCTTCTAAAGCATGTATTCAAGACTGTTCTGGAGCTTCGTTCTGACGATATGAACTTCATTGCTCAGCGTGTTGATAAGGATGCTATTACCCGTCTTGAGAACTTCGTAAAATCAGACTTTGCTCAGGTTGATTACACCGACGCAATCGAGATTCTAAAGAAGGCTACCAAGAAGTTTGAGTACCCTGTTGAGTGGGGTATCGATCTTCAGTCAGAGCACGAGAGATATCTTGCTGAAGAGCACTTCAAGGCTCCTGTAGTTGTTAAGAACTATCCAAAGGATATCAAGGCTTTCTACATGAAGCAGAACGAGGACGGCAAGACTGTTGCCGCTATGGACGTTTTAGCTCCAGGCATCGGTGAGATCATCGGTGGTTCTCAGCGTGAGGACAATCTTGAGAAGCTGGACAGACGTATGGATGAGCTAGGTCTTAACAAGAAAGACTACTGGTGGTACAGAGATCTGCGCCGCTATGGTTCAGCTCCACACTCAGGCTTCGGCTTAGGCTTCGAGCGTCTGATTGTGTACATCACTGGTGTTGGTAACGTACGTGACGTAATTCCATTCCCACGTACTCCACGTTCAGCAGAGTTCTAATTCAATCATAGTATTGAAAATAATTCGGGGGAGCATATGCTCC
>JAGDBH010000072.1 GCA_017959135.1 Succinivibrio sp.
ATTTGTTCTTAAATTAAAATGATAGTTTCACTAGAGGTTGTATAGATTAAATTTGAAATCGATTTTTTTACGTGCTTCAAACTTGTGATTTACAAAGGGAGTTTCAGTGTTTTTGTATAATCTATTTGAAATCAAAATTTGCGCTGTGAGGAAATAATTTTTTGTAATTTTTAGGAGGTCATAGTGAATTTGTAAATTATTTTCAATTTAATGAAAAAATTATGATCTTGGTGAAATTTTTAAAAAATTGTTAATTTTTTTTACTAACAGTAATCTTTCCTAATAAAAAAAATCTCTTTGTAAATTCAAGAAAAATCCTATAATTCCGCATTAAATCTCGTTTAAAAGGGAAAATGTTAGTTTTGTTCAAACAAAAGTTTGCATATTGAAAATATGTTAGAAATAGAGAAGACAAATCTTAAATGGTATTTTTTTTGCATAGGTATTTTTCGTATATGTTTTGTTAAAACTACAGCGAATTTTGGAGAGGGGGATTTATATGAATTTGAGAAATATTCTATTAATTCCGTTAGTTATTTTCTGTACTGCCGGCATGGCTGAAGAGCCTTATGTTAATGATATGTCTGCAGGTACATCCATATCTGGTCCTACCGAGGAGCAGGAGGCAATGTTTTCTCCTTCTGCTGCATTTGAAGGATATGTGAATAATTACGTCAGCTCTGCAATGAGCAGGGAGCTTGAAAAGAATGTTAGGACTTTAAACGGTCTCTCTGCACAGGTTGCAAGGCTGAAAAAGGATCTTGATTCCACCTCAAATGAACTTAATGCCAACGTGAAAAAACAGAGGGAAGATCTTCAGCGCTGCGTCAATATCTTGGCAGAATTCAAGAAGAATATCGATACCAATTATTTCTATATAAAAGGTATAAAAAAAGAACTTCTGAAAATGGGTGTAAGTATTGAGGACAGTCAGAAGAATATTTCTCAGACATCATCTGATCTCCAGAGCAAGATTGACAGCAACCGCAGTGAATTCAACCTGTTAACCGAGCAGCTGGACAGTAAGGTTCAGAAGCGTCTTGATGATTCTTCTGCATTTGAAGGCAGGGTTTATGGCTATGGAACCTTTGCTGTGATTCTGATTGTGCTCTGTATTGTAGGTGTAGTCGGTGCAATGGTCTGCTGTGCAGTCCTGCTCAAGAAACTTGTATCTCTTCAGGATAAATGCAGAAGACTGGAGGAGAATCTTACATTCTCACATCAGAAGGTTTCAATTCCTATGTCTGCATTCAAGGATAACCCTGCATCAGGACCTGATCACAGTTTTATTCTGAAACTCTCATCTGATGTTGCCATTATGGAGACCAATCTAAGCGCTTTATCCGAGGGGCAGGATGGATACAGTCAGCTTAAGGAATCACTTGAATCACTGAAGAAGACTGCAAAGGACAGCGGTTATGAGTTTGTCGGTTACATCGGTCAGGATTATCGTCCAAATATGCCTTGTGACGCAGATTTCATACATGATGATTCTTTAGAGCAGGGCAAATCTGTTATAAGTGCTATGATAAAAATGCAGGTTAACTATCACGGACAGATGATACAGAAACCTCATTTCGTAGTCAGACAGAATTTAGGATATTAGTTTTGGAAATAAAACTTGTTTTAGGTGACATCACCAGACTTACTGATGTTGATGCAATTGTAAATGCTGCCAACAACTCCCTTCTAGGCGGAGGCGGTGTCGATGGAGCAATTCATCGGGCAGCTGGTCCAGAGCTACTAGAGGAGTGCAGAACTCTCAACGGATGTGCAACTGGAGAAGCTAAAACCACTAAAGCCTATAATCTTCCATGCAAATATGTGATCCACACCGTGGGACCTATCTGGCATGGAGGCTCTTCAGATGAAGCCTCTCTTCTTGCAGACTGCTATCGTAATTCTCTGATTGAGGCTCAGAAAAACGGCGTAAGACGTGTTGCTTTTCCTTCAATTTCAACCGGAGTTTACGGTTATCCTGTTGATAAAGCAGCAGAAGTTGCAGTCAAAACTGTGAAGGATGCTCTAAAGAGTATGTCATCATCTTTTGATCTTATCGAATGGTGTCTTTTTGATAATCGAACCTATAATGCATATGAGACCGTTTTAAAAGGTTGATCTTTGTTTTGGAGCAATTCAAAAATTTTTTGATCTGGATCAATTTTTCTGCGAAGATTGAGGTATTCTAAACAAAGATATGTTTTATGGTTCGAGGCAAACAATGGACAAGAATAAGATTGTATTTTTCGGTACCCACAGCTACGATAGACACGCCTTTTCAGATCTGAACACAAGCAAAGGTTATGATTTTGAGCTTATTTACCACCGTTCATTCTTAAATGAAAAGAATGCAGATGAAATCCACGGTGCTAAAGCAGTATGTATTTTCGTAAATGATCGTGCAGACAGAACTGTTCTGACCAAGTTAAAGGAAAACGGTGTTGAGCTGCTTGCTTTACGCTGTGCCGGATTTAATAATGTTGATCTTCAGGCAGCAAAGGAGCTTGGAATTCGTGTAGTTCGTGTTCCTGCTTATTCTCCACATGCAATTGCTGAGCATGTAGTTGCTCTGATTCTAACCCTTAACAGAAAAACTCACCGAGCATATACCAGAACCCGTGACGGCAACTTTGCTCTGCACGGTTTAATGGGCTTTGATTTATACGGCAAGACCGCAGGTATTATCGGTACAGGTAAGATTGCCCGTGTTCTTATCGGAATTCTTAAGGGCTTCGGTCTGAATATTCTTGCTTACGATATCTTTGAGGATAAGGAATATGAAAAGGCTGCAGGCATCAAGTATGTAACTTTGGATGAGCTGTATGCAAAATCAGATATTATTTCTCTGAACTGCCCTCTAACTCCAGAGAACAAGTATCTGATCAACAAAGACTCAATTGCCAAGATGAAAGACGGTGTAATGCTGATTAACACCGGTCGTGGTCCTCTTATCAATACTGAGGCTCTGGTTGAAGGTCTTAAGAGCGGAAAGATTGGTTCTGCTGGTCTTGATGTTTACGAGGAGGAGAGCCAGTACTTCTTCCAGGATAAGTCTGACAACATTATTGCTGATGACAAGCTTGGACGTCTTCTAAGTTTCAACAATGTTCTTCTGACTTCTCATCAGGCATTCTTTACCAAAGAGGCAATGCACAATATTGTGGATACCACACTGTCAAATGCAAAAGCCTACTTTGAAGGTCAGGAACTTGTAAATGAGGTTAAGGCTAAATAAGCCTTTATTCTGAAGAATAGTAAGAACATTCCGGAGCCATACTACTGTGACCCCGGAATTTTTTTAGGCGTTCACTGCCTTATAAACAGTGAAGGTGTTGCTTGAGCTTATGATCTCAACACTTGAGAAATTCTGTTTTAGGATTTCTCCATAGCCAAGATGAGAGTTGGCAACCAGATACAGAATACCACCTTTATTCAGATGTTCTGTTGCATTGATGATCATGTTAATGGTTGGAGCAGTAGTGGTTGAAATACCCACATGGAATGGTGGATTTACTGCAATCACATCATACTTATCAAGTCCACTCAGCATATCTGCTGCAACAATCTTTACATCAGTAACACTGTTAAGCTTTGTGTTCTCCATGGTCAGATGTAGAGCTGATGCTGATACATCTGAGCTTGTAACATCCTTAAAGCCAAGCTTTGATAAAAAGATTCCAACTACACCGCAGCCGCAGCCAAGATCAAGAGCCTTACCCTGAGGTACAATCTTTTTGCTGCTGTTCAGCAGCAGCTCAGTACCCTTATCTAGCTTACCCTG
>JAGDBH010000073.1 GCA_017959135.1 Succinivibrio sp.
AATAACTAAATTTGTTTAGTTTATGATTATGGTTCTTCATAAAACATTTCAATTCTGCGAAGCCTATAAAAATACTTTTAAAAAACAGCTCGTTTTCTAATCGTACTACCATGTTTTTGCATATAATGATTCTGAAAGAAAAGGAAATTAGTATGATTAGTTTATTCAAAGGCTGGTATTCCAGGCATTTTACAGCTCCAGGCACAATAGAGTTTGCACTTGTTCTTCTGGCTGCATTTCTGGTTGTCTATTATCTCATGTGGCTGGTGGGACCATTGGTGGTTGCGCTGTGCTTTGCCTACTGCCTTGACTGGGTTGTAAGACTCGGAACCCACAAATTCAAGCTGAAAAGACTTACTTCATCAGCCATAACAATGATTCTGTTTGTCGGACTGTCTGTGGGAATTATGGTTTTCATTGTTCCTAAAATTGTCCAGCAGGCTAATCAGTTCTATACCAATCTCCAGAAGATCTCTATTACAGCTCAGGGCGATAGAAAGGATGACTTTGATACTCTGATTGCTACCAAGACCTATGAGTTTATCGAATCTCTGCCTGATCCGATTCCTTCAATGTTCTCTCAGGAGGAGATTGATCAGTATGTAGTTCAGACCCGAGCTTCAATTCTTTCAAATACCAACCATATCATCAGAAATCAGGTGATGCCTTCTGTTGTTAATGCAATGTCCTGGCTGATGTATATGATCATCGTACCGATTTTCACATTCCTGATGCTGGCCAACAAGCACACGCTGCAGCATCGCTTCAGGACGTATATTCTTCCGAATAATCAGTCGCTTATACATGAATTCTGGCCAAAGATTAATGCTCAGATTGAAGGCTATATCAGAGGCAAGATTCTGCATATCATTATTATTACTATTGTGAATACACTGGCCTTCATGTTTTTAGGTGTTAATTACGCCTTCCTTTTAGGCTTCGGTGTAGGTCTTTCAGTAATTGTCCCATATGTTGGTGCTGCGGTTATTACCATTCCTGTGGTACTGATCCCTATTTTCCAGTTCGGCTTTACCTCATATCTGCTGTGGATTTATGCTGTTTATCTGATAATCCAGCTTTTAGACGCTAATGTCCTGACACCTATGCTGTTTTCTAAGGCAATGAACCTGGATGCATTCTCAATTCTGTCTGCAATTCTGATCTTCGGCGGTCTATGGGGATTCTGGGGAGTATTCTTCTCCATTCCACTGGCAACCTTTATAAGAACTCTGTTCCTATACTGGCCAAACAGCGGAATTGTCGATACCTCAACCTATGCGCGAAAGAGTAAGGAATAGATTCTTCTAGTTATCTAAAATGAAGCGAATCCATGTGATTCGCTTTTTTGCAGGTGAGACAATATGTTAACTTCGGTGTATAATCCACAGGGTTTTGTTTTTGCGCAGCAGAAAGCTGCGTTTTTAATTCTGGAGTCTAAATAGTGCAACTTAAAGATCTTGCAGATAATGTAATCAATGGTTACCAGATAAGTAGAGAAGAGGCTTTGGAGCTTTTTAACGCTCCTCTGGATTTACTTAGGGAAGGTGCCACAAAAATAACCTCAGCCTTTTTCAAACAGGCAATCGAGCTTTGCTGTATTTCAAACGGCAAGTGCGGAAAGTGTTCAGAAGACTGTAAGTTCTGTTCACAGAGCCGTCATTACAACACAGGCGTTCAGGAGAGTTCCCTGAAGACTGTCGATGAATTTTTTGCCGAGGCAAAATACAACTCAGACAGAGGCGTTCACCGTTTTTCAATTGTAACCTCAGGACCTAAGCTTACTCATGATGAGGTTAAGGTCATAGCTCAGGCTTACAAGAAAATCTCCACAGAACTTAAGATTTCATGCTGCGGTTCCTTAGGTCTTCTGAATCTTGATGATCTGAAACTTCTAAAAGAAAGCGGTCTTTCAAGATATCACTGTAATGTTGAGACCTCTCCAAACTTCTTTAAGGAAATCTGTACAACTCATACTCTAAAACAGAAAGAGAGAACCATTGCCTATGCTAAACAGGCTGGTCTAGAAATCTGCTCAGGCTGTATTATCGGCATGGGTGAGAGTATTGAAGACAGAGCCGATATTGCTCTTTACCTGAGAAAACTTCAGGTTGACAGTACTCCTATCAATATTCTGAATCCTATCAGAGGAACTCCTCTTGAGAACAGGGAGATAGTAACTCCTGATGAGGTCAGAAGATGTATTGCCGTATTCAGATATATTCTGCCAAAGACTGTACTGCGTCTGGCAGGAGGCCGTCTTCTGATTCAGAAGTATTTCTCAGATCTCTACAACTACGGCATCAACGCTGAAATTACCGGTGATATGCTGACAACAGCCGGTCTTTCAATTGCCAATGATATTGATACCGCTATTAAATGTGACAGAGTTATAACAAAAATCGATCCTGTCCAGGCTTAGCAGAAATCATTGTATAGTTAATTTTTCATACAGTTAGTCAAAATTTGACTTGCGTATGTTTTTTTTCAGTATAAAATGGCAAAAATCCAAAAGATGGATGCCATTTTATGGATTAGCCGTTCAGCCTATGCTGACAGGTTAATTCTTATTAAAAATTAATATACGAATGTATCATTCTGGTAAGAAAAAGCGAGTTATGAAAAAGTTATTACTAATCCTTACCCTTAATTTATTAGGTGTTCTGCTGTTCTTCACCTGGTTCCACGCTGATGTAAACAGCTTCTGGCCTGTTGTGGATAAGAATGTCTTCTTCACTTTCAATCAGCTGCTTGGAGAGAATGAAGCCTTCAGATATCTGGTAGCTTTCACCAATCTGCGTTTCTTCGATGTATTTGGCTTTCTTGCCATGTTTATGGTTTTCCTGTTCCATTTTGTAAAAATGGACAAGGCTCACCGCCGCTGGATGATCTGCATGGGTGTTACCATGCTGTTAACTGCAGTGATTGCAAAGCAGTTTAATATGACCTTTGATTTTGACAGACCAAGTCCAACCCTGCATTTTACTGCTCTGGGGGATAATGTTCTGTATGTATCCAAGCTTACCGGCTGGCCAGCAAAGGACTGGTCAAAATCCTGCTTCCCAGGTGATCATGGTATGTGTCTGATTATTTTCTGCGTATTCAT
>JAGDBH010000074.1 GCA_017959135.1 Succinivibrio sp.
AGACTGCAATAGTGGGAGGTTTGGCACAGCGTATTGTTCAAGGAAATGTTCCTGAGTCTGTCAGAGATATACGAGTGTTATCACTGGACTTGTCGGGAATGGTTGCAGGATCTAAATACCGCGGCGAGTTCGAGGAGAGAATCAAAAAGGTTATCGCGGAGGTAATCGATGAAGGCAATATCCTTCTATTTATAGATGAAATACATACCCTTATAGGAGCAGGTGGAGCAGAGGGTGCTATTGATGCATCCAATATTTTAAAGCCTGCCATGGCAAGAGGAGAGATTCAGATTCTCGGTGCTACTACTATTACAGAATATCGTAAATACGTAGAGAAGGATGCCGCATTGGAACGTAGATTCCAGCCTGTAGTTGTAGAGGAACCTTCAGTAGAAGAGACAATAGAGATTCTCAAAGGAATCAGATATTTATATGAGGAGCATCATGGAGTGACAATTCCTGATGAGGCAGTAGAGGCATGTGTAAATCTTTCAGAGCGATATATCGCAGATAGATTCCTTCCTGATAAAGCTATTGATTTAATGGATGAAGCAGCTGCTTCTTTGAAGTTAACATTTGTTAAAAATGTAGTTAAGGATGATAGCCTAGAGGTTAGAATTACAGAGTTGGCTCAGGAGATGGAGGATGCAATTATCGCAGGTGATATTGCTCTTGCAAGTTCTTTGAAAAAAGAAAAAGATGAGTTGGTTGTAGCGAAAGAAGTCGAGGATAAAAAGCAAGCTAGAAAGACTCGCTCGAAGCGCGCAGTTCTTACTGAGAATGATGTGGCTTCAGTTGTTGCTCTTTGGACTAAAATTCCAGTTGCTAAATTGACAGAGCAAGAGTCAGTTAGACTTAGAAAAATCGAAAGCATCTTACATAAAAGAGTTGTTGGTCAGGAGGAGGCTGTTTCGGCAGTCGCTCGTGCTGTGCGTAGAGGCCGTGTAGGACTCAAGGAAAAGGGAAGACCTATTGGTTCGTTCCTCTTCTTAGGACCAACTGGTGTCGGTAAAACAGAGATTTCAAAAGCATTGGCTGAGGCTGTTTTTGGCAATGAAAGCTCAATGATTCGTGTAGATATGAGTGAATACATGGAGAAACACTCAGTTTCTAAAATGATTGGTTCGCCTCCAGGATATGTAGGCTATGAAGAGGGCGGTCAGCTTTCTGAAAAGGTTCGCCGTAATCCTTATTCAGTTATTCTCTTTGATGAGATAGAGAAGGCTCATCCTGATGTGTTCAATGTGCTCCTTCAGATTCTTGATGATGGACATGTTACAGATTCTCAGGGAAGAAAGGTCGATTTCAAGAATACTATCATTATCATGACAAGTAATGCTGGAGCTCAGGCTATTATTTCACCAAAGAAGCTTGGCTTTGCTTCATCCGATGATGCTCAAAAGGATTACGAGTTCATGAAGAATGGCGTTATGGAAGAGGTTAAGCGTATTTTCAAACCTGAGTTCCTAAACAGAATAGATGAGACTATTGTATTTAGAGCGCTTACAAAGGCTGATATGAAGGAAATTGCTACCTTGCAGGTTAATCAATTTATTTCCAGATGTAAGGAGCAAATGGATATCAAAGTTACAATTCCTGCAGCTGTTAAGACCTGGATTGTTGAAAAAGCCTTTGATCCTAAATATGGTGCCAGACCAATCCGAAGAAAGATTCAAACAGCCCTTGAGGATGTTATGGCAGAAGAGATTCTTGCTGGCAATATAAAGGCTTCTAGTTCTGTAAAAGCCAAGGTTAAAAACGACGAAGTTGTTTTTGAAAAATGCTAATTTTTATTCCTAGAGCTTGTTGTTAAAATTAAATTCCTTTGTTATAATCGGACTAAGACAATCTGCAACCTAGCAGTGATATAGGAGGAATTGAGATGGCTGTAATTAGCGAGTTGATTCGCAGTGAGGCAGACGGAACTATAAGCTTTGGTGACTACACATTAGCTGATAAAAAG
>JAGDBH010000075.1 GCA_017959135.1 Succinivibrio sp.
AAAAAGAACATTCAAATAAACGATTAATTACATAAAAATTATTTGGCAGAACAAATATTAAAATTTGTGACATTCGCATCTTTTTATTTATATTTCAAAAAGATAAATAATAAGCTCTCTAAAAAACAAAGACTCAGAGAAAAAAAGACAATTACTCCTCCAGAAAACCATGGAGTATCTGATGACTAGAAACGTATTCTCTCGATAGGCTGAACAGATACCTCAGGAGTCAGCTCCTGATAATCAAGAACAGGAACATCATAAAACTCACCTTCAATCAGGCGGCGAACATAACGTCTGATATCAATTGAAGCAATAATAACTGTTCTCTTATTGGTGCTTGATCTGATACGCTTAAGTTCCTCTATAAATTTCTTGGTACTGTCAGGGTCAAGTGCCAGGAAGGAACCAGCTGAACTCTGTCTTATAGACTTTCTTATCACCTCTTCAACATTAGGATCTATCAAAACTGCAGGCAAAAGGTTCTGATCTGCGGTATAACGATAACTGATCTGACGCTTCAGACCGACTCGAACATACTCACAGAGCATAATGATGTCTTTCTCTCGAGGTGCCCAGGATATGATATTCTCAAGAATACATCTTAAGTCACGAATAGATACCTGCTCCTGAACAAGGCGTTTAAAAATATCCGCAATCTTCTGAAGAGGAAGTAAACGTGTAGCTTCATGTACAAGGTCAGGAGCTCTTTCCTCCATCTTGTCGAGAATATACTTACTTTCCTGCATACCGATAAAGTCACCAGCATGCTTAGATAGTAGAATTGAGGTATGAAGAGTAATGATATCCTCAAAATCAAGAGTAGTGATACCGATCTTTGCAAGATCATCACTATACTTTTTATCAACCCACCAGGACTTCTCTCCAGGAAGGAAATCCTCGCCCTGCTCAATATCAATACCAAGCATCTTAACGTTCTCTGGCTGATCTCTTACCAGTAGCTTATCCTTTACTAGGATTCCTCTTGAAATAGGAATTTCATCGAGGTTAAGAGCATAGGAAAGCCCTGGCAGTCCTGGATTATTACGAAGATTGATTCCTGGGAACGGTACGCCCAAATCATAGTAAAGAGCGCTTCTCAGATCGATCATACGCTCATCAAGTGCAGAATAATCCAAAGTCTCATAGAGATCATTTGAAAGATCTAGAATAATAGGAACAATTGGAGAAAACTCTTCAGCATTGGCGCTACGCTTTGCCTTCTTACCGTTTCCTTTAACTGCAGGAGCTAGAGTCTTATCAACAAGCTGAGCCTTGAAATCAGGTTCAGGAGCACTCGCCTGGTAGGACATTTTCTCAAGTCCATAGGATATGAGAAACATTATTACAGCCAGAGAAAACAGCTGAGGTTTAGGGAAACCTGGAACCAGAGCAAAAAGGAACACCATTGCAGATGCAACCTTCAATGCCTTTGGTCTTGAGAAAATTTCTCCTCCGATCTGTTCACCAACGTTATCAACCTTACCACCGGATCTGGTTACAAGAATACCAGCTGAAATTGAAATCAGAAGTGAAGGGATCTGAGACACCAGACCGTCACCAATGGTCAGAATACCGTAAAGCTTAAGCGAGTCTGAAAGACCAAGACCATTCATACTTGAACCGATAATGGTACCGGCAATAACGTTAACAGCTGCAATCACAAGGCCTGCAACAGCATCGCCCTTAACGAATTTCATCGCACCGTCCATGGAACCATACAGCTTACTTTCAAGACCAACCTCTTCACGGCGTCTTTGAGCTTCTTCACCGTCAATGGAACCTGCTCTCAAGTCAGCATCGATAGACATCTGCTTACCAGGCATAGCATCCAGAGAGAATCTTGCGCCAACCTCGGATACACGCTCAGAACCTTTTGCAATAACCAGGAATTGAATGATAGCAATAATAATGAATACCACGGTACCTACAACGAAGTTACCGCCGACCGCAAATTCACCAAAAGTAAAGATGATTTCACCAGCATCAGCCTGCAGAAGAATCAGACGGGTAGTACAGATATTAAGACCAAGTCTGAATAGAGTGGTGAAAAGCAGTACTGTTGGGAAAGATGAAAAGCCAAGCACTGAAGGCGTGTAAAGACTCATCATCATAATCACGAACGAAACCGCAAGATTCATGGAAATTAGAAGATCCACCAATGGTGTAGGCATTGGAAGAATCATCAAAGCAATAACGGCAATAACAGCCCCAACAAGCATAAGATCAGCATGCTTGGTTACCAGACCAACAGATGTTCTCGCAGAGTTGATGAATGACATCGGATATCCTTATATTCTTAAGCTACAGGCTCTTCTTCTCTACTGTCGATTTCTTTTTTTATCTCTTCTATAAGTTTAGAGGATTCTGCCTGCCTGTTAAGCATAAACAGAGATCTGGCCTTTAGTTTTTTTATTTCAAGTAGATCGTAATCTAATTTTTTCATCTGCAGAACAAGATCCGCATAATAGATTGCAGATTCATAGTC
>JAGDBH010000008.1 GCA_017959135.1 Succinivibrio sp.
ATCCTGCGTGATAGAATTTCAGACAGTATTTGGATGGAGGATATATGAAAAGGTCAGTCAGGCAGAGCATAGCTTCTGTAGTAAGTGCAGTGTTTTTATCATCAGCAGTGCATGCGGCCGATAATATATCCATCCCTGAAATGGGAACTGCAGGCGTTCGAGGAATGACAGTTCAGGCTGAAAGACTCTACGGCGAGTACTTTATGAGAAAAGCCAGAGGAGCAGGTGCCATCAGCTACGATCCAGTCATGACCGAGTTTATCAATTCAGTCGGCCAGAAACTGATCCTAAGCGCCAATAATGTTTACTTCCCTTTTGAGTTCTTCCTATCCTCTGATCCAACATTGAATGCATCTGCCTTTTTAGGCGGCAAGGTTCAGGTTAACGCCGGACTGTTCCACTATACAGACAGCGAGGATGAGTTTGCATCAGTTCTGGCCCACGAAATTTCTCATATAACTCAAAGACATATCGCAAGATTCATTGAAGAACAGTCTGACAGAGGCGCAATTTCAATAGCAAGCATCATCGGTTCGATAGCCATTGCCATCATTAACCCTACAGTAGGAGCTGCAGCCTTCTCAACTTCAGCCGGAATCATGTCTCAGAGCGGCATCAACTTTACAAGAGACAATGAATATGAGGCAGACAGAATCGGTATTTCCGTTCTGGAAAAGGCGGGCTACAACCCTATGGCCATGAGCAGTCTCTTTAAAAAGCTCTTTTCAATGCAGGGTAATATCAACAGTGCCTATGCCCTGCTGATTGACCACCCTCTCTCTGAGATCCGTGTTGCCGAGGCTTATAACCGCGCAAAGAACATGCCGCAGAGAAAAAACTCAAATAATCCAAACTTTATGCTGGCAAAGGCTCGTGTGGATGTCAGATACATGAACCTCAAACTTAACGAGTTCAAAGAGAGACTGTTAAAGGCAGAAAAGGTTAATCACTACTACAAGAATTATGCTCTTGCTCTGATTTACTACGGCGAGGGCAACTACTCAAAGGCAAAGGAGTATCTTGAGAAACTCTCCTCTCTGTCATCAAATGATTTTATCGTTGATTTATATACCGATATCGATATAGAAAGCGGAAAGTACGATTCTGCAATTTCAAGATTAAGACTCCTGTATGCCAAGAAGCCATACGACAGTGCCATTGCAGTAAACCTTGCCAATGCCTATTTAAAGGCTAAACAGGGAAAACAGGCTCAGGTGGTTTTAGAGAAATTCCTGCAGAAATATCCTACTGACTCATTTGCCAATGAAATGCTGACAGAAAGCTTTCTGCTGCAGAAAAACAAATGTCAGGCTTTAATCACTCATGCCCAGACTCTAGCTTTAAAAGCCGATTACAACAAAGCCTTCAACAGTCTTAACGATGCAATGCACTCCTGCAAAGGTTCCTATTCACAGATTGCCCGCGCAAAATTCGCCAAGATTTCAGATCAGAAGGATTTTGACGAAAAACTAGAAAAAAGACGTTAACATCTGCCCAAAAATCGTACTGTGACATTTCAGAGTACGATTTGTATGCCTTTTTTTTGAGAAAAATCACCAATTCCCCAATATTGTAGTAAACTTGTTTAGATTTTTATTTTGAATAAACTAAGTGAGTCATGTTATGCCACAGTGTTTTCATACTGTAAAAGAATTAAGAGATTATCTGAAACCTTTAAAAGCACAGGGAAAAACCGTTGGTCTTGTACCAACCATGGGTGCATTGCATCAGGGACATGCAACACTGATATCAAATTCCGCAAAGGAAAATGACATCACTGTTGTTAGTGTTTTCGTAAATCCAACTCAGTTTGGACCAACCGAAGATTTTGATGCCTACCCAAGAACTCTGGAAGCTGATCTTGAGGTTGTCGGCAAAGCTGGCGGAGATGTTGTATTTGCGCCTTCACCTGCAGAAATGTATCCAAGCCGTGATGATACCTGGGTTGAAGTTACAGGCAACATCACCAAGGTACTGTGCGGAAAGAGCAGACCAATCCATTTCAGAGGCGTAACCACCGTTGTATCAAAGCTTTTCAACATCGTTGGACCTACCCGTGCATACTTTGGTCAGAAAGATGCTCAGCAGGTAGAAGTTCTGCGCCGTATGGTCAAGGATATGTTCTTTGATCTTGAGCTTAGAATTGTTCCTATCGTAAGAGAAGAAAGCGGTCTTGCAAGAAGTTCAAGAAACACCTACCTGTCAGCAGAGGAAAAAGCTGCAGCAGTTATTCTTTCAAAGACACTTAAGAGTGCTCTGGAAAAGTTTAAGTCAGGAACCACAAAGCTTGAAGACATTATCAGCTTTACTAAAACTGAGATTGCTAAAGAGCCGCTAGCCAACATTGAATATGTTGAGTGCTACGGTCTTCCAGGACTTTATGAGCTGAACGGTGAAATCAAGGCTCCTGCCCTGCTTGCAGTTGCTGTTCGTTTTGGCACCACTAGACTGATTGATAACATCATTCTGGAGTAAGAGATGATTTATACCATGATTCACGGAAAAATCCACCGTGCCACCATTACTGAAGCAAATCTTGAGTATGTAGGCTCAATCACCATTGATGAGGATCTGCTTGACGCTTCAGGAATTCTTCCTGGAGAAAAAGTTCAGATCGTAAATAACAACAATGGAGCCAGACTTGAAACCTACACCATTCCAGGTGAGAGAGGCTCAGGAGTTATCTGTCTTAACGGTGCTGCAGCACGCTGTGCCATGAAGGGCGATATCGTCATCATCATTGCCTACGCTCAGATGGACGAACAGGAAGCTCGCGCTCTTAAGCCAAAGGTTGTCCTGGTTGATGAGAAGAATCATATCGTAAAGAATTTTTCAGAAAAGGCAAACGCTACTGTTTAGCAGGAAAATCTGAAGAATAGCTTTAAAAAACGCTCCCTAGGAGCGTTTTTTTATAGGTTCAGAAGAGATTTTACAAAAGGAATGGTCAGGTAGTGAGACTGTTCTATCTGAACCTTTTCCAGTCTGTCTAAAAGCTCAACCAAAGACCTCATATCACGGTTAAAGTGTCTTACCAGGAAGGTAGCAGTATTCTCTGGCAGATTAAAGTGTCTGAACTGAGCTCTCTTGGTAATGGCCTCGATACACTCATCCTCGTTTAAGTAATTTAGCTGGAACTTAACACCGCTTGAAAGTCTGGTGGTCAGATCCTTTTTCTTAAATGGAATAGTGTCAAATGAGGTCTTTCCGGTCATAATCAGAGTTCCCTCTCTTCGGTCATACCAGCGGTTATAAAGACCGAACAGGGAAATCTCAAACTGCTCATCCCCGGCAATGGCATCAACATTATCCAGAAGAATGTTCTTTGGCAGATCAACATCCAGAACCATAGGACCTAATGTCTTTGCCAGATTCAGATCCAAGAAGAAAACATTCTGGATCTGATCTGACTTAAGCTGGAAAAGAGCATTCAGAAGATGGGTTTTACCACAGCCTTCAGGGCCGAAATAGTAGTAAAACTCGTTTACCTCGTCCTCAACGGCATGCTTTAGTGAAGATACCGCATATGAATTTGAACCTTCAACAAAGGTTGAAAAATCACTCTTGTCTGAAATCTTAAAATCTAAAGCCTGCTGATATGGAACCTTATTTTTTTCTTCCATTTCTATCCTTAATGTTCACTGATATTGATTATTTCTCTAAAGCGACAGATGAATTATCTGAATCGTCAGTAATAGTAATCACAGGAACATCATTAGATGTATCTCCGGCAGGAGCTGCTGCAGGAACAGTAGTAGTAACTTCAACAGTCTGTCTTACGGTTTCCTTTGTATAGGCATCATTGCCATAGTTATTAATAGAAGAGGTAACTCTCTGAGTAGTTGTAGTGGTTACAGAACCAACATTGTCGGCAGGCTTTGCAGTACCGTTTGACTCGTTGAATCTGTAAGTCCAAGGACCAACCTTGGTAAACTCAGTTGCATGAGTAAAGGTGCCGTCCAGGATTGCTGGAGAAGATCCGGTTGGGATCAGGAAGATAACACCGTCTGAATTGTAGCCCAGAACCTGAATATCTGATTCATAGCCGTAGGTAATCAGGATGCGCTTGATCTTTGGATAATCAGCAACATTCTCAATGTCGGTAATAAGAACTCTTACACCGCCTTTAACTGGTCCCAGCTCAATTGAACCATCGCCGGTTACAGGAGTAATGGTATCAGCTTCGTTTGCAGAAGTTGCAGCAGGAGCTGTAGAAGCAGCTGCAGTGTCCTTTGAAGAATTCATTAGAACCTGGGCAATCTGAGCAGACATCTGAGCAGATGCGGTTTCAGCATCGCCACTGTTTGAACCGCTGCCTAATGACTTACCTTCAGCATCGCAGAGATTCCATTTAACAGAATAGCTGTTGCCGTCGGAATCGCGCTCCATAACACCGCTTACAAAATACTTGGCGTCGTAACGCTTTGAAGCCTTGGCAATCATTTCATCAGAGTGAGAAACGATGGTCTGAGAGTTAACCTGCTGAACATCATCAAGATCCATTACAGGAAACATGATGCTGAACTTATTCTTCTGAGCAGAATTCTGAAGCTTCTGAACAAAATCAGTATTGCCCTCACCTGACAGTAAAGATGAATCAGCAGATGAAAGATCTGCAATCCAGGCAACAATTGTACCGGTCTCACCGTTCCATACACCGATTCCCTTTGAAGACAGAAGATTGTTTATCTTCTCATCGTTAAAGCTTACCTGCAGGTAGTTGCCGTTGATGCTGATAGTATCAATGGTAGTACGGATATCCTCCAGGGATAAAGAATTAGCTGGGTCTGTAACATTTGCCGAGGTCGCATCAGAGAATGCCTTAACAATCGCATTGTCCATACCATTGTCCAAAGGAGTCTCAAAAATCTCGGTTGCATTTGCACCACAACTGAGCATTGCTGCACATAATACTGTAATTAATTTCATTGAATTCCCCAAGCCTATTTTCTGCATTTTATTCACTAAAATCTGATGATATTTTCTGTATTCCGATGATTTTCTGCTGACTAAAAAACTTGATATCTATCAGATTTTTAAGACAGATTTTAACAGAAACCCAACCTTCGGCAAAACCGAAAATCTACAGAAAAAAACCGTTCATAAATTATATGAACACAAAAAGCATATATCTGTAATAGCAACCAGCTCATATGCAGTTAACTCTTTATAAGATAAGGAGTTTTACCAAGCATCTGAAGAAAAATTCTACTGATTTGCCATAAATTCGTCTGCATAATTCTACCACATACTAAGACACATGAAATTTCATATTTGAGATGAAATTACCTGTCAATTTTTGTAAAATTGCGCACAGAATTTTTCATTCAACCGAAAGTTTTACCTGGAGACTAAAATGGCATCAAATTTGACCTACAAAGAAGCTGGCGTTGATATTAATGCAGGAGACGAGCTGGTACAGCGCATCAAAGCCCCTGTAAAGAAGACCACCAGACCTGAAGTTATTGGCGGACTAGGCGGATTTGGAGCATTAACCAGACTACCTAAGGGATATACAAATCCTGTATTGGTTACTGGTACTGACGGTGTAGGAACCAAGTTACGTCTTGCAATCGATCTTAAGAGACACTCAACCGTAGGTCAGGATCTGGTTGCTATGAGCGTAAATGATATTGTGGTTCAGGGTGCTGAGCCATTTTTATTTCTAGACTACTATGGAACAGGTAAGCTGGATGTTGATACAGCTACTACCGTTGTTACCGGAATTGCACACGGCTGTGAGCTGAGCGGCTGTGCCCTGGTTGGCGGTGAGACTGCTGAAATGCCAGGCATGTATGAAGAAGGTGATTACGACCTTGCTGGTTTTGCAGTAGGCGTTGTTGATGAGGACAAGATCATCGACGGCTCTAAGGTAAAGGTTGGCGACAAGCTGATCGGTATCGCTTCATCAGGTCCACACTCAAACGGTTATTCACTGATCCGCGCAATTCTTAAGAAGTGCGGTGTAAATCCTCTAGAGGACAAGCTGTCAGACGGAACCTTAATTGCAGATGCACTTATGGCTCCAACCAGAATCTATGTTAAGCAGATTCTGAAGCTAATCAAGGAAGTAGACGTTCATGCCTTAGCACTCATCACCGGCGGCGGTTTCTGGGAGAACATTCCAAGAGTACTTCCAGAGGGAACCTGCGCTGCATGTGACGGCGATTCATGGGAGCGTCCAGAAGTATTCAAGTTCTTAAAGAAGAACGGTAATGTTGATGCTTATGAGATGTTCAGAACCTTCAACTGCGGTGTAGGTATGATTGCAGTTGTATCAGCAGACGAGGCTGACAAGGCTGTTGAAGTTCTGAATTCATTAGGCGAGAAGGCATGGGTTCTTGGTGAAATCGCACCTACCGGTGCAGATGGCAAGCAGGTAACCATCAAGAACTACGAAAACTTCTAATCATAACTTAGAATTTTCCGCAGAAAGCTCCACAAAAAAGTGGAGCTTTTTTTATGTAATCATAAAAACAAATGTGTTATATTAACGCATTTATAAAAGCCTTAAAAAATCAAGGTAACTCTGCGATTTTAATGGAAAATTTACCCGACGGATATATGCCGGGGAAGACACTGTCCTAATGTTATGAAAATACTGCAGTGTCATAATACAAAAAGAACTTAAAAATCAGGAATATATTCTAGCGTCCTTTGGAGGTGCTACTTGTGAACGCATACAACATCGACTGGTGGGGAAATAAATACTTTGGAGTAAACAGCAAGGGACACGTTGTTGTTCATCCAAACCCAAATGAAACTGATACCGAGATTGATCTTGCAGATCTAGTAAAGGAAAGATCAAAGCTTGGTCAGAGATTACCAGCATTATTCTGTTTCCCTCAGATTCTTCAG
>JAGDBH010000076.1 GCA_017959135.1 Succinivibrio sp.
ATGGAACCGATACCAGACTGATTGTTGTTGGTGGTGCAGGCTCACTTTATCTTGACAAGGAGCATACAGCTCAGCTTTACAAGTCACCAGATTTTCCAGAGGAATATGTTGAGATTGCAACTTCTCAGGTTGAAGAACTAGCATATCTGAGAACTCGCAATGATGTTAAGTGGACCTTCTTCAGTCCTGCAGCAGACTTTGATGATCAGGGCAAAAAGACAGGATCTTACACATTAGGTGGAGAGGAATTCATTCTCAACAAGGCAAATGAAAGCTACATCTCCTATGCTGATTATGCTGTAGCTCTGGTTGACGAGATCGAAAACAGAAAATTTATAGGAAAAAGATTCACAGCTGTTGGAGAAAGAGCTTAGTTAGAAAAATAGTTCAAAACGAGCTTAATCCCGATAAATAAAGGACAGAGCTCGTTTTCTTTATTAGCTTAGAAAGCGTAATACAGATATTACAGAAAATTGCCCTACCAGCTACTCATTAAGTAACTTCTTGTAGTTATCACAAATCTTCTGCAGATCTGAATCTGAAATTGTCAGACAGCCGTAAGCAACACGGATTGGAGCAACTTCCATTCCAGTATAGTTACCAACAGCGGTAAGTGGCAGGAACAGCTCACCGATTGTGGGCTGCTGATAACTTTCCTGAGGACCACCGGTACTTAAAACAAGCTGAAGGATCTTGCCCTCAAGAGCATGTCCCTGAGAACCATAAGCCCAGCCGTGTTCAAATACTCTATCAATGTATGCCTTAAGCATTGGAGGAATACTGAACCAGAATACAGGACACTGGAAAATAACACGATCAGCCTCTTCAAGAAGTTTCTGTTCAGCCTTTACGTCAATCTTCTCTGGATTTTGACCATACAGTTCCTCCAGATTGCGGATAGTTACGTTATCAGCATCCTGAGCGGCTTCTAAGAGAGCACGATTGACTTTTGATTGAGCAAACCAGGTGTGAGAAAAAATGATTAGAGTTTTCATAAAAACCTCTACTGCAAGTTTTATGATGAAAATAATTTTATTTGTAATATCAATATGTTAGTTTTACAAATAAGGAAAAAAAAGCACTTCATTGATTAGAAGTGCCTTTTTTCTTTTTAATTATTTCTTCTTGTTAACAGCATCTTTTAGAGCTGAACCAGCTGAAAATACTGGAACCTTGCTTGCAGCGATCTTGATAACTTCGCCAGTTCTTGGATTACGGCCCTGGCGAGCTTTACGTGCTGATACCTTGAAAGTACCAAATCCAATCAGCTGAACGGTGTCACCCTTTACAAGAGCACCCTGAACAGCAGCTAAGAATGCCTCTAAAGCCTTCTTAGAATCAACTTTGGTTAATGAGCTACGCTTTGCAATTGCGTCAACAAGTTCTGTTTTGTTCATAATATACTTCCTTATGTGAGAACGGGATGATTTGAATATACAACAATTCAATATTAGAGCAAGATTCAAAAGGCTTTTTTTATCAAAAAGTGTGAGGAGATTAGTATTTATTAGGAAAGAAACGTTACATACAGCATAAAACCGCATGTATATCAGCTTTAAAAAAGCAATAAAAGAGGCGACCCCTACTTGCGTGTTTCTGCATCCTTACGAGCAGCTGCGTAGAAGTCGCCTCACTATACCTATAGTATAGGTTAAATTCTCACAAATGCGATATTTAAGCCATTTTCAAGCATTTTATAACGTTAAATCAACAGTTTCCTCTGTGAACAAATTTTAAATATCTCAAAGCAATGTTACAAAGCTTATCAATCGTATCTATTGGCGTTGGATAAAGGTCATGCTCCTTATATCTTGGGAAGAATCTGCTGATATGAAGAGGAAGCTCACTGCTGATACCGCTCAGAAAGCCAGCCTCGGACTCCATATCTTCAGCTGAATCATTTTTCGTTGGTATAATAAGAGTAGTCACCTCAACATGACAGTAAGAATGTGCAAGCTTTATGTTTTCCTTTACTGTTTCAAAATCACCTTTCACATAGTCATAAAAAGTCTGAGAGAAGCCTTTTAAATCAATATTCATGGCATCTACAAAAGGCAGCAGTCTTTCAAGATAATCTGAGCAGATCCCTCCGTTTGTCACCAGTACCGATTTAAGGTTGTGCCTTTTTAATTCTTTTGAGGTATCTAAAACAAATTCATAACTTATAAGCGGTTCGTTGTAGGTAAAGGCAATTCCCAGATTTCCCCTGTCCTTTTTGGACAGGTCAAGTGCTAAAGTCACGAGATCCTCAGGTGTAACCTTCTGGTAATCACAGTCTTTATCGGCCATTGATATAGAATGATTCTGACAGAAAGGACACTTAAGATTACAGCCAAAGCTGCCTACCGATAAAATGAAGCTTCCAGGATAGAAATGGTATAGAGGCTTCTTCTCTATCGGATCAAGGGCAACAGAAGTAATACAGCCATAGTTTAAAGCTGTTATAACTCCGTTCTGATTAACTCTCCCCTTGCATACACCGACAGCTCCTTCTTTTAGAGAACAGTGACGAGGACAGAGACCGCATTCAACCTTCTGCATACTAGAAATGTCTAATTACCTCAAAGCGCTCAAGTTCAACAGATTCGTCATCGGCAATCCCGCCTTTACGTCGACAGATTCTGATCTGATCCTGAGGTGTATCCACTCCTTCAAGATCCGGCAGCAGAACCCCGCTTTTATAGCCGCTGCGTACAATAACACCATACTTTTTAGGATCAAGTTCATCCGTAGAGCTGATTTTCTCAGGTGAAGTCAGAACATCCACACTTACAGTTATATAAGGCATCTCATCTTCTCTAACCGGTTCAAATCTTGGATCATGAGAACAGGCATTAACAGCAAATCTGATTATCTCATCAGCCACACAGTCACAGGTTGGAGCAAGAGAACCAATACAGCCGCGAAGAGCTCCGAATTTCTTTAGGGATACGAATACCGCAGCCTTCTTTTTGATTAAATCCGAAGGCAGATTGTCAGGCCTTTCAAGCATGGACTGTGTTTTTACGTAATGTTCCATTGAGGCTCTGGCAAGGGAGGTATATTCATCGCCATTCGCTTTTGATTTATCGTTATTCTTTTTTACAGAGTCCAGGAATTTATCAAGATAATTATTGTTGTTATCATCTCCGGTTACAGAGAATCTGGCAACTGCGTAGCCTACTCCAAACGGACCTTCATAGGAGAGCAGTTCTCCGTCAATTGACTTTCTGTCAAGGACACCTGCCATCATAACAAAAGGCCGGAAACCACATTCACCTGCCCCGTCGCATATAGCAGAAGGAATTGATAAAAGAAGGTTAAAATCAGCTTTTTTAAAGGAATCTGCTATGGTCCTGTCAAAAACGGGTCCATATTCGTTAAAGCCATATGGCCCATCCTCCAGCAGTCGATGCGACAAATCACCGCTACCTATAAATACAACCTTTCTCTTCAGTCTTGAGGCAACATCACTTACAGCCTTGCCTACCCGGTAATGGTCACAGATATCAAGACCACTGATGCCGATACGAACAACCTTGTATGATGACAGATACCGGTTTAAAAACCACATTGGGATCATGGTTGCATGATCAAGTTCTGACATCTTATGACCAAGCTTTCCTGCACTGAGAGCCTTTGAATTGAATTCATCACACAGCTCGTCTATAAAGCCTTCATCATAGTTTGCTTCAATACGCACATCTGAAGCCCCAAACTGAGCAAAGCTGCCGCTTGCCCCCTGCCCTGATGCCACATGTATATAGTCCGCATAGGTCTCCATATGAGGAGATGCAATTACCACTGTTTCCGGTTTGAGAGAGGCTATAAACTCCATAACCTTGTTGTAGGAATCAACTGTTGCCTGAATTTGTTTCTCCCTGCCCATTCCTACCTGAGGAATGATTAGAGGAGGATGTGGTACGGCTACGGCAGCTAATACAGACATATAAACTCCTTATGTACAAATCTCCTGACTGATGTTCTTATGTGTTTATAACCTGCAGGAAAATACATTAATCTTTACAGAAAAGCTTTACATAGAAATTATAGTTTGAGAGTGTGCAAGGAAAGCTGCAGAGAAACAAAGTTTTAAGAAAAAA
>JAGDBH010000077.1 GCA_017959135.1 Succinivibrio sp.
GCAAGATTGTGATTTTTAAGATAATCAAGAATACTCTGCAGTCTATCTTGTGTCATTGCTGTTACCTTTATAAATGCGATATTTGAATTATTCTAGTGATTTAATTCAATCATAATTTTAACATATTTGACCATTAAATTTTAACTTGCGTGAGTATAATCACGTTTTTTTTAACATGATTATTTATAATCACTCATGTAAACAAAAAAGGAAAAACAAACATGACTTTATTACCAAAAATAGCAATTATAGCCGATGACCTGACTGGCTCAGCAGACAGTGCAGTCCAGTTTGCATCAGCTTCAATGGCTACTGCTGTAGTAATGCCACAGACAAGTATTCCTGATTACAATAATCTTGATGTGATTGTAATTGATAGTGAATCACGAGATATAAATGAAAAGGATGCTTATAAAGAAGTTGCTGCAGCCTGTAAAAAGGTTCTTTCTCTTAATAAGGATATTCTTCTTTATAAAAAGGTCGATTCAACCTTAAGAGGTAACATCGGAGCAGAACTACAGGCATCATTTGATGAGTTTAAACCAGAGATTATTATCTTCTCTCCTGCATTTATTCCATCAAAAAGAACAACTGTAAATGGAGTTCAGCTTTTAGATGGAGTAAGACTTGAAGAAACAGAGCTTGCAAGAATCCCAAAGAGCCCTGTTACCACCTCTGATATAAAGGAAATCATTAAAAAGCAGAGTGCTCTTAAATGCTCAAACCTTTATCTGGAGGATCTGAATAAAGGTATTGATGAAATACGTCAGAAGATAAATCAGGCCATTGCAGATGAAGTAAAGATTCTAATCTGTGACGCAACAGAATCGCAGCATCAGGAAAAACTTGTTCAGGCCTGTGATTCTATAAATCAGCGAATAGTATTCAGCGGTTCAGCCGGACTGGCTCTTGCTTTAAGCAGACGCTATTCGTCATCACAGAAGAGAACATTAAAACCAGTTAGTGGCATATCAAAGATTCTAGTCCTTGCAGGTTCAATCAGTCAGACAACTCGTAGACAGACAGCAGAGCTTCTGAATACATACGATTGTGAACTGATTAGAACCAATCCTGAACTTACAGTTTCTTCTCCAAAAGAGTCTGCAAAAGACTGCAGCAGAAAAATAAAGGAAGCTCTTTCAAAGAGCGACATTGTTGTAGTCTGTGCAGCCTTTGAAGAATCAGATGTTAAGAGAACAGCAAAAGAAGGAGAAAGATTAGGAATTTCCTTCTTTGAGATTGGTGAGATTATGGCCAGCTGTATGTCAGACATTATGCACGAATGTGCAGAACTGTTTGATGGCTACGTGCTTACAGGCGGAGATACTGCAATTCATGCATGTAAGGCCTGTGATGCAGGAATGCTGGAAATAATAGAGGAAGTTCAGAGTGGAATTCCTTTAACAAAGATTTTAACGGGTAACCTAAAGGATCGTTATCTGGTTACCAAAGCCGGTGCATTCGGAAACGAAAATGCTTTTACCGATGCAGTACACAAATTAAAAAACTTGGAGAAATAATTAAAATGAAAAAACCTGTTTTAGGTCTAACCATGGGAGATCCAGCTGGAATTGGATCTGAGATCATTGTAAAAGCATTATTAGATAAGAAAATGTATGACATTTCCAGACCTGTAGTGTTTGGTGATGCAAAACAGCTTGAGCGTTTAGCAAAGATAATCAATGCCAATATTGAAGTTCATGTTATCAAAGATCCGGATGAAGCTGATCCTTCACCAAGCAGAATAGAGGTTATTGATCTTCACAATGTTTCAGCGGACGTCCCTTTTGGAAAGGTTCAGGCAGAGTGTGGAAAGGCAGCTTATGAGTATATCAAGGCAGCAGTTGACTGTGCCAAGGAACACAAGATCCAGGCTATCGTTACAGCACCACTTAACAAGGAAGCTTTACATGCAGGAGGCTGCCCTCACCCAGGTCATACCGAAATTCTGGCAAATCTAACCAACACAAAAGACTACTCAATGATGCTTGTTGGTAAGAATCTGAGAGTAATCCATGTTTCTACCCACATTCAGTTACGTAAGGCTTGCGATGCTGTTCAGAAGGACAGAGTTTACCGTGTAATCAAGCTTGCTGATGAGACCATGAAGCTGATGGGCTTTGAGAATCCTCGTATTGCTGTTGCAGGCTTAAATCCTCACTGTGGTGAGAACGGTCTGTTTGGATGGGAAGATGAAAATGAAATCGTTCCTGCAGTAAAAGACGCAATCAAGGAAGGAATCAATGTTCAGGGACCTATTGCTCCTGATACAGTATTCCACCGTGCAGCAAACAGAAATGAGTTTGATATCGTTGTAGTAATGTACCACGACCAGGGACATATTCCTCTGAAGGTATTAGGCTTCAGCTCAGGTGTAAACATCACTGTTGGTCTGCCAATCATCAGAACCTCAGTAGATCACGGTACTGCTTTTGAAATTGCAGGTAAAGGTATTGCAGATCCAGAGTCAATGATCGTGGCAATGGAGATCGGTGCTCAGATGGCAAAAGTACGTTTTAAAGAAGATTTAGTTTAATTTGGAGATTTAGAGAATGTTCAAGCCATACGGAATTATTACCCCAGTTTTAACTGCGTTAGATGATAATGAGAACTTCAATGAGACAGAATACAAGAACTTCATTGATCATCTAATCAAGTCAGGTGTTCATGGTATTTTCTCTTTAGGAACCAACGGCGAATTCTATGCGTTTAACTCCGAAGAAAAACTACGTATCATTAAGGCTGGTATAGAAGCGGTTGACGGACGTGTTCCTTTCTATGCAGGTACAGGCTGTATCACAACCAAAGAAACAGTTGAACTTACCCGTGAGGTTTCATCATTAAAGGGAATCGACTGTCTTTCAGTTATTTCACCTTACTTCACAGCAATCAAGCAGGATGATCTGATCAGACATTACAATGCTGTTGCAGAATGTACTGATCTGCCAATCCTTCTTTATAACATTCCAGCTCGTACCGGAAACAACATTGATTACAAGACAGTAAAGGCTCTTGCAGCTCATAAGAACATCATCGGAATCAAGGACAGCTCAGGCAACTTTGACAATACCTTAAAATACATTGAGAACACTGATCCTCGCCTATGTGTATTAGCAGGTTCTGACTCACTGATTCTATGGACTCTTAAGGCTGGCGGCAGCGGTGCTATTTCTGGCTGCTCAAACGTATTCCCAGAGTTAATGTCTTCAATCTACAACTACTATATAAAGGGTGACTTCGAAAAGGCCAACGAGGCTCAGAAGAAGATCCGTCCTTTCCGTAACGTAATGCAGATGGGAAATCCAAACAGCGTTGTTAAGAGAGCTGCTCAGTTAAAAGGCTTCAAGGTTGGTCCTGCAAGAGCTCCTTCTAATATCGAGAACAAAGAAATCGATAATGCTCTATTAGAAGTATTCAAGCAGTACGAATAACTTAAAACAGACATAGCCTACGGGTTATGTCTTAAAAATAAACAGAATCCTTATAGGAGTAAAAATGTCAGTATTTAGTCAGGGATCTATTCGTAAAATTGTTGGTGGTGAGAACTCTATTGCTGAACTGCCAAATCTAGCAAAAGACTTAAATGCAAAGAATGTAGTGGTTGTAACAGATGCAGGTGTATTTGCCACTGGTCTGGTTAACAAACCAATTCAGTTATTAAAGGACGCAGGTTTAAATGTTAGTGTCATCAATGATGTTCCACCAGAGCCTTCTGTTGCACAGGTAAATCACATCTACGAGCAGGCAAAGAGTTTCTCTTGTGATCTTCTTGTTGCTGTGGGAGGTGGTTCATCAATGGATACTACAAAGCTGGTATCTCTGATGCTTAAGAACAAGTGCTCCCTTGAGGAAATGGTTCGTGGAACCAAACCTGTTGAAAGAGGTGTACCTACTCTGATGGTTCCTACCACTGCTGGTACAGGTTCGGAGGCAACACCAAATGCAATCGTGCTGGTTCCAGAAGAGAATCTTAAGGTTGGTATCGTAACTGATCTGATGATTGCAGACTGTGTAATTCTTGATCCAGCTATGACCGCGGGTCTTCCTCCACACATCACAGCTAATACCGGTATAGATGCACTTTGCCACTTAATGGAGTGCTATATTTCAAAGAAAGCTAATCCGCTTTCAGATACCTTTGCACTGCAGGGTATTAAGCTGGTTGCACAGAGTATCCGCGAGTGCTATAAGAACGGCTCAAATCTTAAGGCACGTGAAAAGATGCTGCTTGCAGCATGCTACGGTGGTATCTGTATTGCCTCTTCATCAACAACCGCTATTCATGCCCTATCCTATCCTTTAGGAGGCAGATATCATATTCCACACGGACTTGCCAACGCTATTCTAATGCCGCTTGTTATGGATGCAAACAAGGATTCATGCCTTGATAAGTACTATGACATGGCTGTAGCAATGGAACTAGATGTAAATGGAAAAACAAAAGAGCAGGTTGCTGATATGTTCGTTAAAGAACTGTATGCATTTAACAGAGATCTGAACATCAAGTGCAATCTTCAGGAAAAGGGGATTTCTGAAGATGTAATTCCAGATCTGGTTGAGGGAGCATCAAAGGTAACAAGACTGCTTGGTAATAATCCTAAAGCCTTTACCCATGAGGAAATGGCCGAAATATACCGTAAGCTTATTGCCGCAAACAAATAACCTTGTAATTGCTACATAGCAAAGAAAAAAGGATCGAAGCTCAATTCACCAGCAACGATCCTTTCTTTTAATAGTATTTAAAAATCAGAATGTTATTTGTAATTTCTTACAATAACCTCATCAACAAAACCACGTTTTTTTCCATCAGAATTAACATACCTTTTTGCTCCGACAATTTTTATACTGTAATCCTTGTAGAGCTCCTTTATAAAAGGAGTAGCTGAATTGGAAAGCATGAATTTTATGTTCATAGAATCCAGCTTGTCACAGAAATCTTTAAGCTCACACTGATCTTCACGGAAAAAGTTATGTCTAGAATAACTTGTAAAAGAGGTTGTTGATATCGGATCATATGGAGGATCGAGATAAACAAAGGAATCAGAATCCAGGTAGCGGATAACCTCTGAATAATGTCCGTTTAAAAAAACAATCCTGTTTGAATTAAAGTAATTACTTAAATCCCTGATTGCCTCAACATTTGGACGAAAATCTCGTTTGTATTTTCCGTATGGGACATTAAAAAGACCTTTACGGTTAACTCTGTAAAGTCCGTTATAGCCCATTCGATTTAAATAATAGGTTCTGGCAGCTTTTTTAACTGCAGAGAGTTTTTTGAATGACTCAGCTCGGTCAAGAGCTCTTATTGAATAGTAAAATTCTTCATCATTAACATAGGTTAACAATTCAGAAATCAGCTCTTCAGGATAGTCTCTTACAACTTTATAGAAATCAATGAGTTCGGAATTGATGTCATTTATGAATGCGACATTAGGTTTTAAGTGAAAACAAACGGCTCCACCGCCAAAGAAAGGTTCGCAGTAGCTAGAAAAGGATTTTGGAATAAGAGGTACAATGGAATTTATTAACTGTCTTTTTCCACCGACCCACTTAAGAGCAGGTTGAATCATTACTTAAAACACATTAAAAAACGGAGAACAAGTCTCCGTTTTTTTTTAGAACGAAAAACTATTACTTCTCTGGAACGATAGAAACTGTAATTTCGGTCTTAACATCAGCGTGAAGCTGAATTTCGATCTGGTAATCACCAACTGAACGTAGAACACCGTCTGGAAGACGAACTTCTGACTTGTGTAACTCTACACCAGCTTTTGATGCAGCTTCAGCAATATCGCGAGTACCAACTGAACCGAATAGCTTGCCCTCGTCGCCAGCCTGAGCAGCGATTTCGAACTTGCCAATCTGGTTTAACTTCTCAGCACGATCCTGAGCAGCCTTTAACTCAGCAGCAATCTTAGCCTCAAACTGAGCACGCTCAGCTTCGAACTTAGCTAGGTTCTCTTTAGTTGCTAAAACAGCCTTCTTTAAAGGTAACAGGTAGTTACGAGCATAACCATTCTTAACCTTAACCTTGTCACCTAGACCGCCTAGACGGCCAATTTTGTCTAATAGAATAACTTCCATTTTAGCTCCTAATTAGCGGCTTTGTAGGTCAGTGTATGGTAATAGAGCTAAGAAGCGAGCACGCTTGATAGCAGTAGCTAGCTGACGCTGATACTTAGCACTGGTACCTGTGATGCGGCTTGGAACAATCTTACCTGACTCGGTAACATAGTTCTTTAATAAAGCAACATCCTTGTAATCAATCTCGGTAACGCCTTCTGCAGTGAAACGGCAGAACTTACGACGGTGATAGTAATGAGCCATGATTAATCCCCTTATTCTGCATCTACTGAAGCTTCAGCATCTGCATCATCTTCAATCTTCTGTGAAGAAATTTCTTCATCACGTACGCGGCGGTCATCACGAGCCTTCATCATAGGAGACTGCTCAGTAATTGGCTCATTGGTACGAATGATTAAATTACGGATAATAGCATCATTGAAACGGAAGGTGTTCTCGATAGAATCGATAACTTCCTGATCAGCTTCAACGTTCATAAGAACATAAGTTGCCTTGTGTACTTTCTGGATTGGGTAAGCCAGCTGACGACGGCCCCAGTTCTCTAAACGGTGAACCTTACCACCTGATTTCTCGATCTCGCCCTTGTAGCGCTCGATCATACCTGGAACCTGATCGGTCTGATCTGGGTGAACCAGGAATACAATTTCGTAGTTACGCATTAAAATGCCCCTTACGGTAAAAATCTGATAAATCAGTCAATTATCAGACAAGGAGACCAATGTGAATAGATTATCCACATGACTGAGTGCGATTATTATACGCTTTTTGTGCGATTTATCAAGAAAAATCAGAAAGATTGGAGGAGTGCTATCGTATCTGATTGAATACGATAGCAAAAAAGATGTTTACTCTATTTTACAGAAAGCTGACGTACAACTTCGTACATTGCAATTCCGGCAGCAACAGAAACGTTTAGTGACTCAACGCCCTTAGCCATAGGAATCTTAACAATAGCATCACACTTCTCACGGGTCAGATGACGCATACCGCTTTCCTCTGAGCCCATCACAAGAGCTGTAGCCTTCTGGAAGTCGTAATCATAGATTGTGTCTGTAGCCTCGCCAGCCATACCAACAACCTCAACGTTAAACTCCTGAAGAAGTTCAATAGTTCTTGCAAGATTGGTAACAGCAACAAAAGGAACATGCTCTGCAGCACCATCAGCAGTCTTTCTTGCAACTGGAGTTAATGATGCAGACTTATCCTTAGGAACAATAACAGCTGCAGCACCTGCTGCCCAGGCTGAACGCATAGCTGCACCCAGGTTTCTTGGGTCGGTAACACCATCCAAAATCAGATAAAGCTGTCTCTGACCTTCAAGGTCCTTTAGAAGAGTCTCCAGGAATCTCTCATCCTTTGGAGGTGTAGCGATAACCTCAAGCACAATTCCCTGATGAACGCCATTATCGGTCTTCTCATCTAGGGAATGACGCATTGCAACCTGAGCCTTGATGCCGATCTGAGATAACATCTGCTCAATCTGACGAATGCGCTTGTCATCTTCACGACCTTTCACTACCCATGCTGCAGTAATTTTGTCAGGATTTGACTGAATAGCAGTTGTAGCTGCGTTAATACCGTAGATGATTTCTCGGGTATTTGCCTTTTTCTTATTTACGTACATATAAATTTTTAACCTTTTCTATTCTTTTTATTCGATTTCTTTGAGAACTTAATCTTTTTCATATCAATTGCTGAATCATATGGATCACTTATATATTCCTTTCCAATTGAAAAAGACTGTTTCTTGTTTCTCAAAACAATATCCTGTTCTGAAGGATCTTTGCCCTTTGATATGTCTGAAAGATTCTTGAAAATTTTTTCTTTATCACTTTTTGGTGCATTTTGAACAATTTTCTGTCTATTTGCAACTATTGCATCTCTTTCTTTTTTAAGAGCGTTGATCTGAGCCTTGCTCATATTTGCCGGCATCAGGTTGATCTTATGTTCTTCGTGATTTATATCTGCGACCACAACCTTAACCTTCTTACCGATTGCGTAAGATTCACCTCTATTGGAGGTCAAAGTCTGGGTTCGTTCATCAAAGACCATATAGGAATTAAAGTTTCCGATATAAATCATTCCATCGATACCAAAGTCATCGATTCTTACAAACACACCAAAACTTGTTACGGCGGTTACGGTAC
This sequence comes from Succinivibrio sp., assembly GCA_017959135.1. Classification (GTDB taxonomy): domain Bacteria; phylum Pseudomonadota; class Gammaproteobacteria; order Enterobacterales; family Succinivibrionaceae; genus Succinivibrio. The sequence continues at coordinate 8,232 of JAGDBH010000077.1, forward strand.
CTTCAACAGTTTCGCCGATGAACTTCTCCATATAGATACATGCTAAAGCAGCATCTACCTCGTGCTCTGCCATATCCGCAGCGATTTCTCTATCGGTACACTTTACACCCAGTGCAACCAGCTCAGCTCTTGTATAAGATCTTGAGCCAATCTTACCCCATGATCTTTTCTCTTCCTTTTCAAGAAGATATTTGATAA